>CAZHJT010000014.1:0-8036 GCA_964533545.1 uncultured Pseudomonadota bacterium
GTGCGCTTCACCCAAATAGCTGCCACCTATTACAGGCATGAAGAATATTGCAATTTCATGGATATTGCCATTGACAATGCTGGTAAGACTGAAGAGGCACTAAAGAAAGAAAATGCAGATTTTGAGCGAGATTTACTTGCTTCAATTCTTGAGCACAAACCACTTCGGATAAATATTTCAAAAGAGCTCTTCCATGCGGATGGAAGCCCTGATGCTTTTAAACAGCTATATATGCAAGCCGTTTCAGAAAAATATTTATTAATATTGCTTTCTGATCGTTTGAAGCAATGCTTTGAAGAATTGTTGGTCATTAATAAAGAACTAGAGAGCTTATAAGGATAAAGATGTATAAAAATATTTTAGTTTTGTTGTTTGTTCCAGGTTTGATAGTTGCATCATCAGATCAGAATAATAAGCCTCGCAAGGATGGGCGTGGAGCAGATATGGGGCGCTATGCCTGTGTTGGAACTATACAAGAACTGGCAAAAACGGAGTCGATGCCAGGTCTTCAAAAAGCATCAGCAGAGTTCGGAAGCAATTTTGGTGCGACGTTGGTAAAAGGATCTGCAGAAATTATAGCGGCTCCTGCCACTAAAAATCTTACCGATGACATAGGCAAGAATATAGGATCAGAAGCCAGTAAAGCGCTTGCCGGTGCAGCGGTAACATCTACCAAAATAGTAGCTGGAACGGTTGTGGGATTAGCGGGCCTTGCTGTAGCAGATAAAGCAGTTGATAGATTCTTTCCTCTAGAGCAAGAACAAGCCAATAGAGCAGAAGCTGCTACCAGAATTGTTGATGCTAATATAAAAACAGCGCACTTAAAAGAGGTAAGGGATGCTCAAGAATTTGGGCCCTGTTTGGTTCGTCACCGAAAACAAGTGAGAGATACGCATGATTGTCCGGGCAACTGTAAGGACCTCTATGCGAGCATGATCATTCTCGGTCAACAAGAAATGGCTGCAGCGAAATTGGAGCAATTAAAAAAGCTAGATGAGGCACCGGTTCCTGCCCTATCGGCAGAAAAGGCTGAACAGGAAGTGCGCGAATCGTTTGAGCAAAATCGGCAAGGGCGCATGAGAAAAATGAAAGTAACAATGCCTGGATGGTTTAGAAATTCTTCTACAACAATTGAGTTGCCAGAAGAGGCGCTTGATCTGCTGGAAAGAAGAAGCTCATTGAGCCCAAAGAGGTTTTCAAGAGTATTGAAAGACCAAATCAATGAAAAATATCCAAACATGGAGGCATCAACAGCTGAACCGGTGCTCAATAAAAATGGTTACCCATCTCATATTACCGTTGATTTAACCATTGATGGCAAAAAAGCAACAATGAAAAAGAATCTAGAGGTCAGATAGACATGAACAAGGATAATTTATATTCCGTTAAGTAAATCTCTAATAATGATGCTACGTTAATCAAAGGAGCATCAAGATGTTCTTTGATTAACGTAATTTGATTTTCGTGAAATATATATATGCACGGTGATGTTTTGACAGAGCCAATCCGGTTGCAAAAATCTATCTTTTCTATGGTATGCCAAGAAATAGACTTTCCTGTGTGAGGAAAGTGAATACCAAAGGAGTCCAATTGTATCCACGGCGTCATTGATTTTAAGGTAAGAGGCAATAGAGATATTTTTTTCTTTAAAGAAACGCATGTAAAGATCAGAATGAATGGTAAAATCCCATATATCTTTACAAGACAGAGATAATCGTTTTTATAGATGATATTGCCTGTTATAATGCTGGCTGTTAAACAAACCAAAATACCCATAGCGGTATCAAAGAGGTAGCGCTTAGCGCTAAGATAAAATACTGTTTTCTGCATTGGCTATTACAGGTTGTTGTTCGCGGGAGCTTTTACGCGTGTTACCATTAACGTTGGTTTTTCATACCATGAGAAGGTAATTTCAAGCTCCTTGGTGTCTTCTAGTAGTTGGTAGGTCAACTCTTCAGTGCCCTTTTTGTAGCTTTTGCCCATTGGGCGAAAATCGTAGGCAAAAACGAGATTAACGCATGTGGTATCAGCGGGAAGGCTGATCGCTTGCCCTTCTGCTACCTCAATACCATTGATCGTTAGGCTATAGTCGTCAGGACACCAGGTTTTGCCAAATTTTCTGTAGCCCGTCATCTTTTTCTGGATCTTATTTTTTACCGTTACCATAGGTTTTGCTACTGCAGGCTTTTCTTCTGCCGGAACTGGTTGTGCCGGTTCAGCTGTTTTTGTAGCAGGTATTTTTGTGCCGGTAGTCTCTTGCGGTTTTACCGGAGTTTGTTTCTTTTCGGGTACTTTAGGAGCAGGGCTCTTTTTTGCTGCTGGCTTTTTTGTTGCCGGTTGAGCAATACGATCTTCTTGTGCATTCAATCGATCAACATGTTTTTTGCAGATAGAGCAGGGCGCTTCAGATGGCTGTGTTTCCTGGTGCTCTTTTTGCATGTGTTCTTGAACGTTATCAAGTTCACGTGCTTCGGCCTCAACAGCATCGCGCGTTGCTTCTGGCGTGTTTGCGTAGGCTTGTTCAGCTTTTTCGCCTTCTAACGTTAACTCATCTTGCGTTGGTGCCATTGGCTGAGCCGTTTGTACGACGTCTTGAACCTCTGCGATTTCTTGTATGCCAGGTCTGAAAAACTTGAATGCAATAAAGCCGCCGAGGCCTATGCTGCCGCAGATTATGATTGCTTTAATGAGCTGTGAATATGTTTTTTGTGTCATCATGAAACCTTTGTTCAATCGAGTTTAGTACTTGAGTAATTATTACTTACAACGGTTCTTGAGTGCAGTCTGAACTGTTACTTGGCTTTTTGTAAGAATACGTTTTTATTTTCCCAATAAGCAGCGACAATGCAGCAGGTGTCATACCTTGAATCAACGAGGCTTGCGCAATCGTTGCCGGGCGGTGACGCTCAAGCTTCGTTTGTAACTCTTTTGATAGCCCTGGCATATCTTTATAGACAATGTTCTCAGGCAGCAGGAGTTTTTGTTGCTGCTTCATGCGCTCACTGTCTTTGCGTTCGCGCTCTATGTATGGCGCATAGCGAATTTCGGCATGCACCGTTGCGGTAGCGCGATCAGAAAGCTGTTGTGAGGTATGCTCGCGCACAACATCTGGTGGCAACACTTGCTCGCCAAACAGCGTTAACAACTCGGTGTTGTTCTTGCCCGCACGCAGATCAGAGAGCGTATTTTCAATGAGTTCTTGCTCTTGCTTAAAGCTTTGATAGAGCGGAGCATCGATCAAGCCCAAGTTGTAAGCGCGATCGGTGAGGCGTAAAAATGCATTGTCTTGTCTGAGCGTCAGGCGACGTTCGGCGCGTGACGTAAACATGCGATATGGCTCATCAACGCCAAGAGACACAAGGTCATCGATCATGACGCCGATATAACTTTCATTGCGATCCAAAATAAAAGGTGGTTGTTTGTGCGCTACAAGATGCGCATTGATACCAGCAACAATGCCTTGACCTGCTGCTTCTTCGTATCCGGTGGTACCATTAATTTGGCCTGCAAAAAAGAGACCAGGAATCGATTTCACTTCAAGCGTGTGGCTGAGTTGATCGGGCAAGGCAAAATCATACTCAATAGCATAGCCGGGACGGACGATAACGGCATTCTCAAAGCCGGCAATCGTTTGGATATACTCTTTTTGTACTTCGTAGGGCAGTGACGTCGAGATACCGTTCGGGTAGATCTCCTCAGTTGATGCGCCTTCCGGTTCTACAAACACATGGTGAGATGTTTTGCTGGCGAATCTGCCAATTTTGTCTTCTATAGAGGGGCAGTAGCGTGGGCCTATCCCTACAATATTGCCGCTATACATAGCCGATCGGTGTAGATTTTTACGAATGATTTCGTGGGTGCGTTCATTGGTGTGGGTAATATAACAGGCGCGCGTATTGTTTACTTTGTGCGGGTGGAACTCGAACAAATAGGTAAGATTGTCCGGTTCTTGGTATTCCATTTTGGAAAAATCGATGCTCGAGCGCAACAACCTTGGAGGGGTTCCTGTTTTAAGTCGCCCCATGCGGATACCCAGCGATTTCAAGTGTGCCGGTAGATTTATCACCGATTCTTCGCCTTGGCGTCCTGCTGGATAGTTAACTTCTCCGATATGCACCAAGCCATTAAGAAACGTACCGGTCGTTATTACAACGGTGGGCGAACTGAATACGGCACCATCTCGTGTGCGAATGCCGGTTATAGCGCCACGTGCGTCGCGTAGCAGCTCTTCAACCATGCCCATGCGCATAACAAGATTTGGTGTATGTTCAAGTGTCTGTATGCTTAATGCGTTGTACGCATGTTTATCGATTTGTAAGCGTAACCCTTGGACAGCGGCTCCCTTTTTTGTGTTGAGCATGCGGGCTTGTAGGTAGGTCTGTGTGCATAGTTTTGGCATCAGGCCACCAAGCGCACTGATTTCATACACGATATGCCCTTTGCCAACGCCGCCGATTGCCGGGTTGCAAGGCATGTAGCCAATTTTTTCAAGGTTTAGGGTAATCAGAAGTGTGCGAGAGCCCATGTTGGCTGCCGCATAGGCAGCTTCTAGGCCGGCGTGCCCTCCGCCGACAACAATAACGTCAAAATCATAACCTGTGCGTGTGCTCATACAGTCTGTTCGATGGAAAAAGTATTAGAGATGTATTGGATCTCTTTGCAGTAAAGAGATCTATTTTTTGCAACGAGTGTTCAGCGCTGGAAGCACGTTCGTCAGCGACCAGCCTGCTTGATCTGGAATAAGATTTTTGAGCTCTGCTCGTTTCATCAATTCCAAGCCGATTTTCTGCGGCGAGCTTTCATTCGCTTTAATAATTGCTATGAACTCGTGGAATTTTTTATGTTGAGCATACAAGCGTTTGTGTAAAGTGCCATGACGTGTGCTATCAGCTTCATGATTTCGCTTTGCCATTTCGCCAAGCTCTTTAGTCAATTTCGTGAGTTCTTTGAGGTAATGATTTAATGGCTTGTTATCGTGTAAATGATGCACAAATTCATGCAAGAGCTGTGTGATTTGGGCCAATAAAGTACGATAGTGCTCTATGACGGCAGTCTGCTCCTGATTGTTCATATCAGTAATAATATCGTCCGTTTTTTCGCAGGCGCTGGTCTGGTGCGTAGAGGCTGCCAAGCCAAAAATAATGCATAAAGCAAAGAAAAATTTACGACGCGACATAAGTGTACATTTCACAGTAAGGATTCCTTTATCTAAAAAATAATATTTCGATTAAGGCGCTTAGTCATATATGATGACGATATCAATCTTAAATGAATACTTTTTTACGTCAAATGGGTAGCCGATCTGTTGATTAAATAAGGCTTTGAAGTATTATATAGCCCAGAATAAAAGTCAAAAAAAACGTGAAAATAGATCGGTTTTGCCCCATACATCACCTTAGTGAGTACCTATATGCTACATTATGCCGCCCTGGTCTTAAAATCCAATTTGTCAATGCTGAATGTCGTTCATTACGTGAGCTTTCGAGCAATTGCGGGTCTTTTGACCTCCTTTTTTTCATCGGTGGTCATAGGTGGAATTTTCATTGAACGCTTTAAAAGTATGCTCGCGTGCCGTGTGCGTGAATATGTTCCCGAGAGTCATAGCGCAAAAAATAATAAGCCTACTATGGGGGGTCTTTTTATTTTGTTGGTGGTCGTGGGTAATGCGTTGCTGTGGTGTGATCTTACCAATGCAAAAGTGTGGGTAATGATCACTTGTTTGGTAGGGTTTGGCGCGATTGGTGCATGGGATGATTGGTCAAAAATTAATCATACGCGGGGTATAAAACCGTATCAAAAATTTATAATGCAGTGTGCTGCGGCCGGGATTGTTATTGGTGCATGGTTATGGCTAGCGGATGGGACTACCTGCCTGTCTCTTCCTTTTTTCAAACATTGTTCTCCTGATCTTGGTCTCTTTTTTCTGCCGTGGGCAATGTTTGTTATGGTCGCTTTAAGTAATGCAGTTAATTTAGCTGACGGCCTTGATGGATTAGCTATTGGGTCACTGATTCCGAATTTTATAATTTTTTCTATTATTTGTTATCTTGCCGGTCATGTGGATATGGCTGCTTATCTATTTATTCCGTATGCACAAACGAGCGAATTGGCTGTGATGGGTGCTTTGCTGATTGGCGCCTCGCTCGGCTTTTTATGGTATAACACCTATCCGGCGGAGATTTTTATGGGCGATGTCGGATCATTGTCGCTGGGTGCTGGATTGGCATGTATGGCATTAATGGCAAAGCAAGAGTTTTTATTGCTGATTGCCGGAGCCCTTTTTGTGATAGAGGTCGTTTCCGTCATACTTCAGGTTTTTTCGGTCAAATTGAGAGGGAAGCGGCTGTTTTTAATGGCGCCTATTCATCACCATTTTGAGCTGCTGGGATGGAAAGAAACAAAAATAACGACAAGATTTAGCATTCTTTCTCTTGTCATGTGTTTGTTGGCTCTGATTACCATTAAATTACGGTAGTCAGTATGTCCTTTACGCGCTTTGCCATACGCCTTTTTTTTGTCACAGCACTCCTACTATTCGGTTGCTACCTCTACACTATTTATTGTGCAGTTTGCCAAAAAGCGGTCATGACATTGGCAACTGGCAAGCGTTATGTAGTGCATCCTGATCTTTTGGTTTCATCAGGGTTGGGAAAGGGTGATATTGGGGCGTTGGCAAAAGCGGCTCATTATTCTTTAGTCAATCCAGAGCACAAAAAAGCACACGAGGCATCATTGCCAGACACCGATCTTGTAGTGGGTATCGTGATGCCCGATGGCACAGTGTGCGCTTATGCTCGCAGTTTGTTGCTGTGGCACCAGATTATCAATGATACGCTGTTTGATCACGCGTTACTTATTACGCTCTGTCCTTTTACTGATACGATAACCTGCTTTTCATCGTCACTGTATGAGCAGGCGGTCTATTTCGGTGTTTCAGGCATGGTCTATTTAGGGTCGCTGGTTATGTATGATCGTGATACGCAGTCCTTATGGTCAGCAGTTGATGGACGTGCATTGGTGGGACCTATGAGTGGATTTAAGCTCGATCAACGGCCCCGCCTGTCGATGCCATGGGGGCAATGGCGTGCCGCAAATCCAAACAACCTGTTGGTAACGGGTAGTGATTGTATGAGTGATTATGCCGTGGATCCTTATTGTAAGCTGTATATGCATGCCGAGCACAATCTCTACGGTACGCTCTTTTGCGATGATCGGCTGTTACCGCAAACGCCGGTGGTTGGCATGGTGATTGATGATAAAGCGGTAGCTTATCCGGTAGAAAAAATATGCGCACTTGGTTGCGTGCACGATGTTGTGCAAGAAACTCCCGTTCTGGTGACAGCATGTAGTCAGTTATACGAGCCAGGAGCATATCCAATTGCTGTGTTTGATCGGCGCGTCCAGGGCAGAGCTCTCTATTTTGTTGATAACAAAGGGCGCAATGAAGATACGAGTACCAGGAGCTTTTGGAATCCGTGCGGGTATGCGTATGAAGGGCCTTTAACGGGCACACAACTTAAACGCTTGCCAGTCACCTGCACGACATGGTTTACCTGGTCTTTGTTTTATCCCAACACACGGATCTATTAACAGCTTAGCTTTTTGCAAGGCGAGCTGAGTGGTACATCCCTAGCCCTAGAACGAGCAGCGTTGCAAAAAGAGCAAGAACGCTGGTACCAACAGCTATAAGTCCCATTACGCAGCGTATAACCAGCAGTGAGCATGAAATAAGACCACACAAAGGCAACACTAGTGATCTAAAGGGCAGAGCGCGTTGCTTAGTCACTATTAAAAGCGCTAGTACGCTTATAGTATAGGTAATAGTCGCGCTTAATGCCGCAACTTGTTGTAATGCAACCTGGTTGCCTTGCGAAATTATAAGATAGATGATGCTCAGAATGCCTTCTGCAATGATGCACATGAAAGGTATGTTATAGCGATTTAAACGGCTGAAAAACGCAGATCCTACGATATGGTTATTGCGCGCTACGGTGTATAAATTCCATGCATTGCTAAATAAAATGCCATAAGCGCCA
>CAZHJT010000014.1:8046-27162 GCA_964533545.1 uncultured Pseudomonadota bacterium
ACCTAGAGCAGATACCGCTATTGCTATATTGAAAAAACCGCCAATTGTTTGCGCTGCATGCGGCAGCCCTGGCATTAATCGTGTGCACAGCGCAGGGAACGCATCGCGATAGGTGTCAAAAGTAAGCAAGTCAGCACCAAGCGCACCATAAAAAGCAAGCTGGTATAGGGTAATCAACAGTAAAGCAATCCCATATGAGGTGTAAATAGCAATAGGGCCGTTAACTGATGGGTTTTTTATTTTATCACTTAACGAGCAGGTCGCTTCAAAGCCCATGGTCGCATACAACACAAGAGGGAATGTTGACGAAAAGCCTTGCCACAGGTGATGTGATTCGCTCAAGTTGCCGGGATTAAAAAGATATAATCCGACAAGAATAGCGAATAAAATGGGTAAGGATTTAAAAAAAATAAACATTTTTTGTATCGAGCTACCGGCCTTTATGTCAAGCATATTAAGCGCTATAAAGAGCGACAAGATAAGGGCATCAAGTACAAAGGTGTTGAGTGTCGCCAACATCGGTATGAGCTGCTGTATGGTTGTCACTGAAGCGTGAATGATGATCGTGCTTGATGCTAATTTACCGGTAAAATAGATCCATGCATTCAAAAAACCTGCGAGTGTAGAGATTCCCTTTTGTGCAAAGGTATAAAAACCGCCCGATGGGTAGAGCTGCATAAGGGTTGCGATAGAGGCAATCAAAGGCAGCAACAGGATGCCAACGAAGGTATATGAAAGTGCTCCGAGCACGCCAGCGCGCTTGGCAACTTCGACCGTATTCAAGAAAATACCAGCGCCAAGCATGATGTTGATGTTGATTAAGATTGCAGCAGGTAGCGATAATTTATAGTCGTTGGACATCAAGTATTCCTTGCTTAGGGTACGTTATTAGTAGAATAGCTGAGTAAAGCTTTTTATTAGTATGCACTGCAATGATCGAGAAGCAAAGCTTATTTCAATGAAGGAGTTATAGAAATGCTGTGTAGTATAGTCTTGGCAACTATTGGATTTGCGCTTTCTTTATATGCCTTTATCGTCGAGCAAAGGCTTAAGCGGGATAGGACCTATAAACCCGCCTGTGACATCTCTGATCGTATTTCTTGTTCAAAGGTTGCCGCAAGTCCCTATGCCAACCTTTTTTTTGTATCTAACGCCGTGGTAGGCATGCTTTTTTATGTATTGGTCATGCTGCTTGCAGTGCTCCATTATGAGCACTTGCTGATGGTTGTCGTATTAGGTGGCGCGCTTATGTCGGTCTATTTGGCCTATATTTTGTATGCAAAAATTAAGTCGCTGTGTTTGGTATTCACAGCGACTTATATCATCAACGGAGCTCTACTTGTCTGTGCGTTCTTTGGTTAATATACGGGACACGTTACTGCAAAAGCCGACTCTACTAACGTAAAGTTCATGCCTAGTCCTGAATCAGATGGTTCATCGGATAGGTATGCTTCACTGAACGATTGTCCAAGTCCGTGGCCGAAAGACGATAAGAAATAATCTTTGTGTCCCATCCAGGATGATTGACCGATCAAGCTGTTGCGGAAAGTGCGAGCAAGAAGATAGGTAAATACGTAAAATCCTTCATATTTCTGCGGATTTGCTTTGATTGCTTTAAAATGGAGAGCATTAAACAATCCGTGAAGCATGCCAACACCGACCGAACCAAGAAATACCTGATCAGGAGCGAGATGAGAAGCTTTTACTTCTGGTTGGTATGTAAGACCAAAAGTAAGCAGTGCCGTTAACGTGAGTTTGTTAAAAAGAGAGTAAGACATGGGGTAATCCTTAGATTTAAGATTTATAGAGCTTAACGATTTCTGGGAGAGTAAGGGCTCCACAGCCTAATGCAGCGAGTATAAGCGTAAGGTTCACTGGGGTAGCGCCAATAGTACCTGTTCTTACATCGTACGATTCAACAAGTGCTTGCCCAAATCCATGCCACCACGCAGAAGCTATATTTTTCGTGTCGAGATCAATGGCATTCTTATTGTTTAAAAGCTGTAAACGTATCATATGCGCTGAAATAAAGGTTATGAAATCAAACGTTCTATCTTTTTTGAAGTCACGAGTTGCTTGCGCTTTGAAATCTATATACTCAGATGCTTTTTTTAAGCAGCCATTGGTAAGCCCAATCAAAAAGGAAGTAAAGTAAAGGCCATTGTTATTGTAACGATCATAGGCTTGTGCTGGCGATGAAGAGAGCAAGTTAGTACTGAAAAGAGTAATTAATAAAAAATTATACAGTTTTTGGCGAGACATTGTGCCATCCTTGAGTTGTAATGAGTGAGAGGGAAATCTATAGTAAAGTAAGCCTGAAAATAGCGAGAAAAGCAAGCAAGAAAAGGACAAAATCTTGGTTTAGCTGACGCAAAAAAAGACTTCAATTGGTCAATTTTTGATTGCAGTAAACACGCCATTTTGTACATTTTATTGTTATGAGGTAAACTCAAAAATGTCCGTTTTTAAGGCGCGCAAGCTGCCAAAAGGGCTGATATTTAGGAAAATAGGCAGGTTAAACCTTGAGCCTCAGGTTAAAAACTATGAATATCTTTACGTTCATTCGCTCATATCTCTTGATAGCATCATTTATCGTTCTACCCTCATGTACAGGTAACCGCTCGAGTTTGAAAGAGCACAGAGCTGAGTCTTGCCTGGACAATGAATTTGATTCTCAGGGAAATAAGAATATTAATGAAGAAAGACAGGATAATGCCCCTTGGGTTACGGTATGGATTCATGGCACGCAGCCATCGTTTGAGCATGCACCAGGCAAACGTCTAAGGAGTTTTTTACAAAAGCATGCGCATGAGTACTTTTATTGTGAAAGAGGGTTACATCCTATTAGCGATCAGCCTGAGACAAACCGTCACTGCACTTTTGCTCGTTTATTAAACCAAGGTGATCCGGTGCGCTTTCCGACAGAGCATTTTTATACCTTTGGCTGGTCAGGGGACTTGAGCTTTAAGGTACGTCAGGCAGCAGGCGCAACACTCTATCAAGATCTTGTCTCTTTTGTGCATGACTTTAAGCAGGTGCATGGCGTAAAGCCGCGTCTGCGGCTGATTACCCATAGCCATGGGGGTAACGTTGCTTTAAATCTTGCCCAAGCGCAAGAAGAGCAGCATAAGGATCTGGTCATTGACGAGTTGGTCTTGTTAGCCTGTCCGGTGCAAGAAAAGACGTGCCATTTAGTCCAAAGCCAGCTATTTAAAAGAGTGTACTCATGTTATTCAAGTCTTGATCTGTTACAAGTTATCGATCCGCAAGGGCTGTATAGAAGTAATCAGCTTAAAACATCGGTCTTTTCAAAGCGTCGTTTTCCAGACTCTTGCGACAAGGTAGTGCAGGCCAAAATTCGTTTTGATAAGCGTGCAATTTTACACATCGAATTCTTGTCGGACCAGTTTGTGCGCGCATTGCCGAATATCATTACAAAGCTAGAAACATGGCACTCGTCTGCTGCCAATGCTGCAAAGATCAAGCAGATTCGTATACATGCCAATACGGGTCGCCTTTCTGATCTGCGCTGTTCATATGTTCGGCATCGTCAGCGATAAAAACGCATGCTTACAACAGAACAGATTCTTGCATTTGTCAGGTTCTTTACTTGTATACTACTTGTAGTATTACTAGCAACGCAAAGGTTGATAGGTGGAGAAAAAAGTTCATCACGGGAAGATAGTGGTATGGAAAAAACTATACAGGTAGGTGCCGCTCCTATTGTTACCATTTGGGTCCATGGCACCAAGGGCACAGCTCGTATGCTGCCCTTGAAAGTAGTACAGCTTTTTTTCGAATGTTTGCCTGGGCTTAATCATTATACTTTGCTTGCTCCTGAATATCATCATAGAAAAATGGCAGAGTTGCTGAATAAAGAAGATCCTGCGCAGTTTCCGTTAGAACATTTTTACATTTTTGGCTGGGAAGGCATCTTAAGTTTTCAAGAGCGAGAAAATGCTGCCCGTGATTTGCACAATCAGATCATAGAGCTTATTGAGCACTATCGAGTCACCTATGGATGTACGCCCTGTTTGCGTGTCATTACTCATAGCCATGGTGGCAATGTTGTTTTAAATCTTGCGCGTTTGAATAATGATCACGCGTATACTATAGATGAGCTTGTCTTGCTGGCATGCCCAGTTCAGGTGGCAACAGCGACCCTGGCGCAAGAAAAGATGTTTAAAGCGGTTGTTCATCTTTTTTCAAAGGCCGATATTTTTCAGATTATTGATATGCAGGGTTTGTATCGGAACATGGACAAAGCGCCACTTTTTTCGCAGCGACGATTTTTCTCAGCCGATAACATGGTCCAAATTTCATTGAAAAAGGGTAGCCGACCATTGGCTCATGTGGAGTTTTTGCTGGCGCGTTTTTTGCAAGCACTTCCTACTATTTTAATCAGAGCGCGTTTGTTGTACAAAGATGCATCTCAGCTGCATCATATGCATGATATAGATATAAAAAAGGTAGAGGGAATCGCATAGAAATACTCATAGCCGGTGAGGTAATGATGGTACGAAAAAGAAGGCTTGTCACCATAAGCATCCTGAGTATAGTCATATGTCCTCACATGAGTTACGCACAAAGAAAGATTGTGCGCTCTGTGGTCATGGAAAAAACCACAGCTGAGTTTAAAGATGAGCCGGCTATTACCATATGGATTCATGGGACAGCGCTTCTCAACAGAAAAGAACATAAAATCAACATCAATAATTATAAAGGTAAGGGATTAAGGCCTATTAGTTGTCTTACACCCGGCGAGCCTTTGTTGCATGCATTCACGCATATTGATAACGAGCATCCTGACAATAGGCACAAAATGTATAGCTTTTTGTGGTCCGGCAAATTGAGTTTTAAAAGTCGCTTGAAAGCATCGGTCATATTATATCATCAGCTTATGCACTTGATCGATGATTACGTCAATAAATATAACGTATCGCCCAAGATACGCATCATTACTCATAGCCATGGTGGCAACGTTGCCCTTAATCTAGCGCGGATTTATGCGCGTGTGGGCATTAAAATCATGATTGATGAGCTTATTTTACTCGCGTGCCCTGTTCAGAGAGAGACCTCCTGTTTTCTTGAAGACTCAATGTTTCGTTCAGTCTATGCGCTCTATTCCAAGTTAGACTTTGTGCAGGTCATCGACCCACAAGGTTTGTATGATGGCGATATATTGCACATCTTTTCGCGTCGTCGCTTTGATTGGCATAAAAAGTTGATGCAAGCGGAAATCAGAGTCAACAATAAACGTCTCACGCATAATGCGTTTCAAAAAGCTTCATTTCTGGCATTGATACCCACTATTATAGCCGACCTTGAACGATGGCATTTAACCGGGCAAAACGTTGCTGATGTACGCCTACGGCTTTCTGTTGCCTGTAAACATGCATAAGTTCTGCTTACAGCAGAAGTTCATGCACTGCTTGTACAATGGCGCAAGCGTCAATGCAGGCCCAAGCCAGGAGCTCTTCTGGTGTGCCTGAGCGCGGCAGTTGCGTAACGGCCAGGCAGCTGCTGCGAGCACCGCTATTACGTAACGCATACACGACAGATTCACCAAGGCCGCCTTGCAGATAATGATCTTCTACGGTGACAAAGCGGTTGCCTGATTGAGCAACCATTGTTGCAAGCGTATTGGTATCGAGTGGTTTTATGCTATAGAGGTCGATTACGCAGACCTGTATGCCTTCTGCTTGTAGTTGACCCTGCGCTTTCAATGCCTCGTGTAGCGTAATTCCCGCTGCGATAATACATGCCTGAGCTTTGGCATCCTGCCGTAGAACTTTGCAGCCACCAATCACAAAGGTATCATCAGTATCATAGAGTACGGGCGTAGCCATACGCGTAGTGCGCATATAACTTATGCCTGCCGTGTAATTCGCCATCTCCTTTGTCAATGCATGTGTACTGACAGCATCTGCAGGATAGAGAACGATTGAGTCTGGCAGTGCGCGCATCAGGGCAATATCTTCGAGGCCCATTTGTGATGGTCCATCCTGTCCAATCGACACACCCGCATGAGATCCCACCAAGCGCAGGCGAGCCTGACCAATGGCTGCCATGCGAATTTGATCATGGGCGCGGCTAAAAAAAGAGGCGAACGTAGAGATAAAAGGAATTTCTGTGCACAGATCAAACCCTACACCCATGCTCACCATGTTTTGTTCTGCAATAAAGCATTGCACAAAGCGCTCGGGAAATTGCTCTTCAAAAAGTTGTGCATAGGTTGAGTTTTTAACCTCTGCATCAAGAACAACGATAGTATCGCTTGCGTGACCAAGTGCTACTAATGCTTGTCCGTATGCTTTTCGTGTTGCTATCAACTCGCCTTTTTTATACGCAGGGCTGTCGATAGTGATAGTGGTTAGCGGCAGATGTTCTTTGCTGTTTTTCTCAATCGGATTAGTTGGTTTCCACACAAAATCTGAAGTATAGGTTGCTGCTTGTGGAAAAAAATCTTTAAGCTGTTGTAGTGCTTGTGGCAGCTGCGCTGCTGAGCAGGGGATGCCGTGAAAGCCTTCTTTATTTTCAAGTAACGGGACGCCATGCCCTTTGAATGTTTTGGCAAGAATGACGGTTGGAGCTGCTTCATGAGCGTGAGCAGTGGCAAGTGCGGTGACAATCTCTAGCATATCATGGCCATTGATGCTGATAACGTTCCAGCCAAATGCCTGAAATTGATCCGCATACTGTTTGATGGCATGGCCGTGGATGCTTTGTGTGCTTTGGCCGAGACGATTACAATCTACGATTGCTATAAGATTGTTGAGCTTATAAAAAGATGCCAGTTCTGCTGCTTCCCAGACGGAACCTTCGGCTATTTCTGCGTCTCCCATGAGAACATAGGTGCGGAATGCGTTGTTGTTACGTTGCGCATGCAATGCCATGCCTGCGCCAATGGAAAGCCCTATGCCCAACGATCCAGTTGCTGCTTGTGTGTAGGGAAAGCGGAAGGTCGGATGCCCTTCGAGTGTTGACGCAAAGGTTCTGTAACCCATAAGCTCTGTATATGAAATCATGCCTAGTTCATACCACACGCTATAGAGCAGGGGGCTTGCGTGCCCCTTAGAGAGGATAAAGCGATCGTTATTGCTGTTGTTAAAATCAGCGGGGTCGTACTGCATCGCTGCAAAAAAAAGTGCAGCTACCAGATCGGCTGCAGATAGGCATGAAGTAGGGTGTCCGGAGCCTGCCTTGGTGGTCATTTCCAGGCTTAATTTCCGCAGCAGATAGGCTTTATGTTCAAGAAATGGGATGGGTGTTTTTGTTTGCTTCATATTCGGTTTACTCTGCTTTTATTCCCCAAAAATGTTCAGGGCTTCGATTGTCCGGTTCTATTGGTTCTGCAAGATCCATAAAAAAATAAAAAGCACGGTCTTCTAGTTGCGTAAGAGGTTTACGAGATGTTGCGCAATTTGACTCTATTTCTCGATAGAGAAGCATGCATTGTGCTTTTTCTTTGGTAATGCGTTCACGATGTTCAGGGTATTCCCGATGCATATGTTCGAAGATGCTTATTGTACGAGTCCTAGATCCTGTAATTTCTTGAGGCGTATAACAACGAACTACCTCAGAATTTACTTTTTTTGTAGAGGTGCGAATATAATCGCCAGCATTTAGTGATGCATTTGTCATAAAAAGTGTCATAACCAGCTGTAGAGCTCTATACGATGTCTGCATACAAAAAAGTCCCTTGGGCGATGAAAAGATGGTGTTTAACATATCCTGAAAGTCGTCCAAGGGAGCGTAATCGAGTGTTAGAATAAGTCAATATGTTCAGCTCTATTTATTGCGATGATCATTGCGGCGCCCTTGCTCGCGGTGAGCAGACGAGATAACGCTTTTAAGGTATTCTGCGCCTCGATTCATTTTGCAATGTGTTGAATGGAGCATCTCTTGCCAATATTGCCGAAACTTGTTTCTGTTTTTAGAAGAAAACATAGCACCACCTTGATTTAAAGAGGTTGATAGCAGGATTTTGACAACATCGTTGCTTTACTCAATGTACTATGGGCTCATGCCCCAAAGCAAGAAGATCAGTGACAGAAGCGTTAATAGCCGGTACAGTAGGTTGTATGATAATAGGATCTCCCACCAGGTTCTTTACCACGGTGGCATATTGGTGTGCGCGAGCACTTCAAGTACAACTTTTTCTTTCCCTCGTTTCTTTGCCAATTCTTGTTGGATGGGGATTGCCAATGTCCTGCATGTCTCCGCTGGGCAATTGTCTTTTTACGCCATTTTTGACGCTGTTTCTGCTGTTGTCATCCATAATGTTTTTTTCGCAGCTTTTGCATATTCCCTATGCGCCTGTTGCATGGGCATTCAACCAGGTAGGGCAGCTGTGGGTTTTTGTCATGCATTATGGCAGCACGCAATGGCTTTTCGGGATTGTGCGATTGCCACTACCTTTGTTATTAGCGATTGGGTTGGCGCCATTTTTCATTGTTGCCTATAAGCCAACGCGGTCATTGTTGGTCAGTACCAGCTGCTTTGTGTCGTTATTGCTGGTTATATATGGTTATTCAACATTCGTAATGCATACGACGCGTACAACGACAATACCGTGCGGGCGAGGGGAGTTGACGCTTATCACAACGCCACAAGCGACGGTGTTGGTAGATCCAGGCTATTTGGGTAGTTTGGTGGGCGCTCGTTCATGGGTACGGTATAGATTGATCCCTGAGCTTGTCAGCAGTACGGGCAGAACGCATATCGATCATCTCATACTATTACAACCCATGGGGCTTGGGTTTGAGGCTACGCAAGAGTTATGTACATCGCTTAAGGTGGACGCGGTCTACCTGCCCACTTGGCAGGGTTTTCTTAAACGATCACATAGTGCGCGTTACGCAGCGTTTAAAAAAAATCTAACCTGTACCGGGACAGCCCTGATGCGTATCGATACTACGCCGCATGCAGTGACGCTTTCTGATCAAGCAAGAATAGTAATAACGCCTTGTGTGACGTGGCTGCAGGCTGGGACTATGCGCTTTAGAGCGCAAAAGCTAGAGGCGCAAATTGACAACAACGAGGTTACCATTTATTCTGCGAAATATAAGCTTTCTAACATACAAAAGCAGCTACAAGAAAAAAATCCAATCAAAAAATAACACGAGTTACGGTAATGCTTACAAAAAAAGTACTTTTTATTGTAGCCCACAAAGGATATCAACCAACTGAATACGCTGTGCCAAAAAAATTACTTGAAGATGCAGGATTTTCAGTGATTACGGCAAGTGATGAATTGGGAGATGCCTGTGCAACTGACGAAACAACGACGTCGGTCGATATTCGTGTATCTGATGTCATACTTGCTGAGTATGACGGTCTTTTTTTCGTAGGTGGTTCAGGGGCGCTGGAACATCTTGATACGCCATTGATTCATGCGCTTGTTAGTGGGGCATCTAAAGAGCGTAAAGCGATAGGAGCAATCTGTATAGCTACACGCATTCTGGCAGCCGCAGGCATATTGAAAGATTGTAAAGCAACCGGGTGGAATGGCGATAATCAGCTGCAAGATCTTTATCAGCAGTATGGTGCAATCTATACACCACACAATGTTGTGGTAGACAAGCGGATTGTAACTGCCTCCGGCCCGAATGCTGCACGCGAATATGCAGAACAGATAATCACGCTCTTGCAAGACAATACGGATTGGCATTAATAACCTAATACGGTGAATCTGTGCGCTATATTGATATTAGTTGGCCGATATCTACGGCTATGACTGCCTACAAAGATAGATCGGTGGCATGTATAACGCCCACGAAACTATTTGAGCGTGATGCAGTGCGCGAGTCGCTCATTACGCTTGGTTCGCATACTGGCACTCATATTGATGCGCCAGCACATTTTATTGCCGATGGAGCAACTACACAAGATATATCGCTTGATGCTCTTATGGGGCCTTGTACCGTGATTGATATGACGCATTGTGTCGACGTCATTACGCGCGAAGATCTTGTAGCTGTTGCCGATCAACTGCAGCCTGATGCGCGCATTCTCTTTAAAACGGGCAACAGTGTGCACTCGGCAACTGACGCCTTTGATGCTCACTTTGTGTATATCGACAAAGAAGCAGCGCTTTACTTAGCTCAACGTAAGCTGAAAGCCATAGGCTTCGACTATCTTGGTATTGAGCGCAATCAACCGGGTCATGAAACGCATATCGCTTTACTTAATGCAGGTATCGTTATTATCGAAGGGTTGCGCCTCGGGTATGTCAGCTCTGGAGATTATGTTCTTTACTGTTTGCCGTTGGCATTAGTCGGCAGTGATGGTGCTCCAGCGCGTGCGATACTTGTAAAGACTCTTTAACAGAGCGCAGGCGCACTGCTACAGCACACAGGTGCCAACAGTACGCCTACAAACCTCTTGAGATCAGATCACTTACTATTGTCGCTTTGATCCATGCTTATTGTTTCCGGTCTCTTTTTTGCTTTGTTCAAGCTGTGCCTGAGCTTCGACGCGCTCTGCGCGCGGCTTGCGATGTATGTCGCATTGTTGAATTGAGCTGCAGGTACATTTTTTGTTCGCGTCATGTGCATTCTTTTGCGTTTTCATAGATCAATTCCTTAAATAGAAAACCCTATGCCAAAACTTGGACCCCATCCGCCGTAGTAAGGGTAGTAGGGTGGGCCCCACGCATAATCAGCATAAGACCAAGGACCGCCCCAGTAACCACCGCCCCAGTAACCGCGGCCGTAATAGCCTCGTCCATAATAACCGCGTCGTCCGTAACCTCGTCGGCCACCATGATAATGTCCTCTGCCGCCTCTGCCACCGCGACCACCATGGCCACCGCCGTGCCCGCCGCCACCACGTGATTGAACTTCGAGTGCAAAGGCGACGCAGAGCATCAGCAGGAGCAATTTGCAGCAGTTTTTCATTGTTTTATTCATGTATACCTCATTTTCTTAGCCTATTTGTTCAATCTGTTCTGCTCGTTGTAGCTGTTTTTCTTGAATAGGTTTTGCTTGAGCTGAGCTCAGAGTAACGTTTTCTTTAATCGGTTCTGTTTTGACGGCAGATCCATCTGCTCGGCGTATAACGATAGATTGACCTGAAGGCATATAGGCTTTTTCGCCTGGACCAACTTCAATTTCAGGAGTTCCTCCTGAATAGACAACAACCGTTTCATCATCACTGTCATTAACGAAGGCTACTGAGTCGTCATAATAGTCGTAGAATCGTTCACGTGGCCAATTCCACCAGATCGCCGCTGTTAATGGCACTGCAGCAAGTCCCCACCAGAGTGGATTGTATCCCCACCAGCCCCAACCAGCGCCACCCCAGTTGTGTCCATAGAGGCCATGACGATAATAGCCGTGATGTCCGCGGTTCCAATTACCGCGATTGCCCGGCCTATTGCCGGGACGATTACCTGGTCTATTACCAGGACGACCACCGCCAGGTCTGCCGGCTCCTGGCCTTCCTGCGCCAACACGACCACCACTGACACGACCACCGCTGACACGTCCGCCGCTCACGCGACCACCGCTGACACGAGCGCCACCACGACCGCCACTGAATCCGCGTCCGCCGCCACTAAAACTGCGGCCTCCACCGCCAAAGCTACGGCCGCCACCACTGAATCCGCGTCCGCCGCCTCCGAAGCTACGACCACCACCGCCACCGCGGCCGCCACCGCCGCCTCTTGTGATGGAAACAAGCGGTACGAGCACCGCTATAGTGAGCAATACGCCCAGTAAAACTTTTGTTCCTCTGTCCATAAAAAATTCCTTTCTTTACCGCTGCTTGTGCTAAAAACATCAGGAAGCCGCTTATTTAGGTAAAAGCAGCTTCCTGGCACTGTTTATAACGAATCCATTCCTAAAAGCGCGAACGCTTAGTTGTTATCGTTGGTGTTGTTGTAATAATTGTTCTCTTCATAGCCAGAATTAGCTGCTGCGCCAGCTGCCGCCGCAGTGCCTACAAGTGCACCGGTAGCTAGCCCCGCTCCTATTCCTGCACCATAACCACCCCATCCACCGCCACCGTAGTAGCCGTGGTTATGTCCATTGGTATTATGGCCATGACCGCCGTGACCACCGCTGTGATGCCCGCTAGCATGTCCGCCACTGTGGTGTCCGCCGCCGTGACCACCGTGGCCACCACCGCGACAGGTTGAGGCTAGAGGAACTAAAAGAACAGCAGCCGCGAGGCTGAGCATTAATGCTTGCATGCTTTTTTTCATAAGAAACTCCCTTTTTAGGTAAAACCGTGGTTTTCAAGCTATTGTTGATCACTGCTTGATTAATTTCTATTGTAAAAGTTTGCGTTCGGAAAAATCAAGGCTTTTTTGTTGGATATAAGCTTTTCCGGTGGTTTTTATGGTAGTGACCAATAAAGACTTTTTGTTGTTTTTGAGCCTGGCAAATTGTTACAATGAGAAAAGATTGATTACGTATTCAACCGTGAAGGAGATTGAGAGTATGAAGAAACTGATTAATGGCCTGATAGTCGGGGTGTGTGCTCTGTCTTTGGGGCAAAAAGTGTGTGGATCCTCAGCGCAAGAATCGCGTGAGGAGTATTTGGGCAGACTGATGTCTCCTGAGTCTATGCGGAGCAATGAAGAACGGTTACAGGAGCTCATGAAAGCGCAAGGCGCGCCTGCAGCATCACCAGTCTTGGTAGAAGAGCTACACCGAGCGCAAAGCAACATGTCGACACCTGTGGGAATACCTGAAGAGTCAAGGGTGCCAAGCGCATTACAAAAAGAGCGGGAAGAAGCTCGTGATGATTTCCGAAGAAAAACATCGCAGGAATATATTCAAAAGCAAGATCGTGAATTGCAAAAGTATTTGGAGCAAGAGCATGCACGCCGAGCACAGCCGCAGCAAGCAGCTCCTCGAGAACAGGTGGCACGAGCACCGCAAGGATCGCGTGGAGGTTCAAGAAGAGAGTCTCGTGGGCGGCATCATATGAGAGATTATCAACAGCCTCAATACAAGAAGTAGATGAAGAGAATGAAGCAGCAATTTATCGTTGAAGCATAAAGAAATCATGTACTTTCTGAACAATCTTGAGTCGTTCAGTATTCCATGCCTGCGTCATCTCTTTCTGTGATGCATGAGGAAATTGGTGCGTATAATTCTGAATAAAACGGATATATGCCCACTCTTGTTTTGGTGGACGCTTTTGTTCTTTATTGCGTTCATACTCGGCTTGCCACTCTTGAGCAAATTCAGCATAGGTAGGCGGTTTTCCCGCGAGCCATCGCTCGCGTAACCAATCAATGCCCTGAGCTGTGAAGTGAAAATGTTCACCTATAAGTTGTTTGAAAAATGTGCGCGTAGCCAGGTCATTTTTATATGCACCGTGCAGCATACGAGCAGCAGGGTCAAGCACATAGCTAGCACTTCGCGATGCTTTAGAAATTGCAGGGATTTCTTGCGGCGCCAATTCTGTGCCTGTTATTGCATAATGCAGCAGTCGCTCTATCAGCTCCTGCTTATTAAACGCTTGTACCGACAGCCCTAATGCTTGTAGTTGCGCTTTGAGTTCATCGATATGCAGGTAGGATAAGTTTTCTTTGAGCTCGGTCTGACCTTCTTCTGATAGGTAGTGCATGTTACCGTATCCCGATATGTATCGCTACTTGAGCATGTTGAGGGTCAAGGCTTCGCTCATCGTAGACTTCATAATCAGCGGTATAGCTGCGGTTGAGTTGCTTTGCCTCTTCTAAACTCCATATCTGTTTCCACAGGTCAAAAACTACAACCCCTTGAGGCCCTTTTTGAGAAACAAAAACGCTTCTGTCTTGCGCTGGAACATGCAACGCATCTAAGCCCGCAGGAATAACCTCGGTCGATGAAACACGAGCGCCTATGAGCAGGGTGTACTCGCCACTTTTATCGCTTTCAAAATCGTAATATACCGCAATAATCGCATTATCGATCTTGTTAGGAATGCGAGCCAGGATGCCTTGGGCAAAAAATCGTTGCCATAAGCTACCTATAGTGCCTTGCGCAACAGCTTCTTTGTTTGTAGTGCGTAAGCTAATGCCAATAACATCAAATGCCTTTTCTGCTTGTATATGATCAATGTTCATAATCTACCCAATGTTAAACGTGCTTGTGCATTCAAAGATAAACTAACTATACTTTTCATACCAGTGGTGTATGGTAGCATGATGCTCTTTCCATGCATTCCATTTTTTTACATCAGCTACTTTAATGGAGCCAAGATCAGCAGGTGATTTCAGCTCACTAAATTGAATAACCTGCTTACTCATGTTGGTCAAAATAGCATCCATAAAAGTATGCGTATTTAAAGATTTATAATCTAACACCCCACTAATTTCTAGAAAAGATATCGAAATTTAGTGGCGATGCGCCCGTTATCGCCACCATTTTAGAGCTGATACTACTGTGTAATCACTTTTTAATGTCTACTATCCTACCACCGGTAATACGTACTAAATTGTCAGGGGTAATGTTAAACACAGAAAAGGGCGTTCCGGCTGCAGCCCAAATTTCAGTGTAAGGCATTAAGTCTTGATCAATAAGGGGCTCAATATCCAATGTATATCCAACTGGCGGGACTCCACCGATTGCAAACCCAGTATGTTCCAAAACAAAATCAGCATCAGATTTCTCTATTGCTTGTCCGATCAACCGCTCTATCTTCTTTTCATCAACTCTATTTTTTCCACTGGCTATGATGCAAACAGGCTTTTGATCATCTTTACCTTTGAAAATAAGAGTCTTAGCTATTTGCCCAATTTCACAGCCGATAGTATCAGCAGCTTCTTGTGCTGAGCGAGTGGTGTCCTTGAATTCAACTACTTTAATATCAAGATTATGCTGTTGCAAAACCTGTTGAATGCGTCGAGCTGAATCTTTTAATGGCATATTCATGATTAATTCCTTCTAAGCAAGTACTTTGTTAATTTTATCTCTGATACCTATTAAACGTTCTACTGGTTCATTAGAAAAAACAAGTCGTACATATCGAGCCGCCTGCTCTCCCCATCCAGTCATAGGTGTTGTAGCAATTTTTGCGTGACTAAATAATCTATCCGATAGATCTTTTGAAGAAAAACCAAGCTGTTCTGCATCAAGCAAGCATGACCATCCACCGTGAGGCGGTATAACAGGTAGGCCTTCTAATTCATTGAGCATGGTATCCCTTCTTGCTTGCCACACGTTTATAGCTTCCCCAAGCCCATCTTGTTCCGTATTAAGTGCTGCCGCAACACCTGGCATACTTATACCGGTTTGACAAACGACATTGGATATACTTACAAGCCCAATATCACTCATGATCAATTGTGGACCAACAACCCATCCTATGCGCCATCCAATCATTCTCAATTCTTTTGAAGCTGCTCCTACAGTAATAGTCCTATCATACATTCCATGGAGCGATGCAGGGTGAATAACCGATCGATTGTCATATAATATTCGCTCCATGGCTGCATCATACAACAACCAACAATCTATCTTATTGCAAATGTCTGCAACAGCTTGCCACTCTTGCCTGGTAAGAACATGCCCACTTGGCATACCAGGGCTCATTACAATCATACGTGTTTTAGAAGTAGCTACATTATGAAGTGCCGCTATATCTAGATGCCATCCCTTGGGTGTTGCAATTAAGGGGACAAATTTTACAATTCCCCCAACAAGCCGTATACGATTAACAATCCCAGCGTAAACAGGATCAGTAACGATTACTTCATCACCTGGTTCTAATAAGGCTAAAAAGCAGTTTAAGATGCCGGACATACCGCCAGCAGTAATAATAGATTGGCTATGCCAATCATAATGTACGCTGCTTATGCGTTCAACCCTTTTTGTTACCGCTTGACGTAATGCATTTTGGCCTAAAAAAGGTAAATAACTATTATTGTCGTCGGCAGTAATAGCATTGCAGGTAACTTCCAATGCAATTGATGGCGGTCGAATATCGGTATCTAAGTTTTCCAGCCTTAAAATTTCTGGATCATATGCTGCATCGGCAAGATTTGCCATGTGATCTACACCAATTCCAGGTATTTGTACAAGCCGTGATATCTTTTTTAATTCTGGCATGAGGCATTCTCAAATGTATTGTTATAAATCATAAGCCTTATTTTTATCGTACTACATAGATTATGCAATGTGCTTATGCTCCGTGCGTGAAAGGATCAGCGCAATAACACTTGCCAAAACCAACCAACTCCAACGAATGATTTTGGTGTAATCAATAATGCCGCTCAATTCTTGCATCATTGCAGTAATGAATACCAACATAAGAATGACTGGTATAACATATCGTACGCTATAGTACATTAATGAGCGTATGCCAGAGGAGGTGAACCAAACTTTGTGTTTATCTATAGTGGGTGAAATCCATAAGAAACAGATAGTTTCAGCAATGCCACTAATCAGCATGTTAAACCCAGAAACCATAGGGTCTATAGCACCAATTAAGTATTGACCATTTCCCATACAAAAAATTGCCGCTAATCCCATCATAATAGTAGTTGCTATAGTCACAGCTGTTATTCGGCTGTGGCCAAACTCGACTTCAATGTTACCCGATGCGCTTTCAATGATAGAAAACACGCCGGTAATTCCCGCAATAAAGATGCAGAAGAAAAAAAGCAGGCCGACAATGGGATACAAGTAACATCCGAATGTTTTCAGTATGGTTGGGAACACTACGAAGCCCATTTCAAATGGCGAGGCTGATGTTACTAAGCTGGCAAATGGAATACCCTGCATGTTGCTCATGTAGCCAATGCAACCGAACACTGCAAATCCGGCAATACATGAAACTAAAAAGTCTCCAAACGTAACCAATACCATGGCACGCATAATATTAATTGATGAGTCGGCATGACGTGAATAACCAGTAACAATCCCTAAGCCTAAGGACAAGCTAAAAAAAATGTGTCCAAAAGCGTCAAGCCACAAGCGAGGATTGCTTAAAACAGAAAAGTCGGGAACAACATAGTGCGCAAAGCCATTCCACGCGCCAGGCAAGAACATCACAATGATGGTAAAAACTGCAATGATAACAGCAAGCATTGGCAAGAAAATTGAACATAACCGTTCAATACCAGCACGAATGCCTCGAGACACCACATACCAAGAAAATAAGCCTATAAGAGCTGTGCATGCAAACATAAACCCTGCAAAACTACCAAAATCTGCAATGTGTGCCGATTTATATAAAAACGATTCATTTAAAAATGTACAGGTGTCAGCAGGAATGCTATTGGTGACGGTAAAATACATATAAGCAACCGTCCAACCGGTAAGTAACATGTAATAACCGCCTATTGTTGTTACTGCCAGTATAGCAAGCCACCCAAAGAATTTACCGATACGACCGGCTACTTTGCCGTAGGCTGATACAAGCGGCAAGTGGAAATATTGCCCAATGACCCCTTCCAAGCAAAGTAAGGGTATGCCGAGAACAACTATAGCTGCAGTAAATGGCACTAGAAATGCACCACCGCCATAAAAATAGGCTTTTGCACTAAATGACAAAATGTTAGCAAAACCAACAGCCGACCCAATTAAGGACCAGATATACCCCGGCTGACTAGTCCAGGTATTTTTTTGAGCTTCCATAAGAAAACCTTCACGGTATTATAACGTTGCAATAACAGGTAATGTTACTTGCTAATCTGAAAAAGTGCGAAAATAAGGGTGAATGGGAATGAATAATATGTCGGCTTAGCAGCCGAGCAGAATAGATAGTAAAATAATAAGGGAAGCTGTGAAGGAGCGAACAAAATATGCATAGAGCTCATTGAAAGAGCTCTTTTTGGGAAACGTGCATATTGAATCACGAATACTCATAAATTGTCCTATAAATCTTTATAATTCTAAAAATAACAGAATCGCTATCATCTTGCAAACTAAACGCTTATAGTCTACGTTTACTAATATTTTGTTAGCGCAGAGTGATCATTTCCTCAACATTGTATTTCGTTTCGTTTGCATTCGATTGCACATATAACGCTATCGAGCGTTTTGATCGAAACAATTTCTAGGCCGGCAGCTCTAATGAGAGTATCGAATTCAGATTTTGTTCTTTCTTGCCCTTGGAAAATAGTGAGCAAAGCAAGGTCAATGGCGGCCAATAGCTTTTTATCTTCAGAGTAATCCAGAATTCCTTCTATGATATATAACCTTGAATTGGCATGCATGCCATGGCGTATATTTTTAAGTATCACCAATGCTTTTTCATCGTTCCAATCGTGCAAAATTCTTTTAAGAACAAAAATGTCTGCAGTAAAAGGAAGTGGATCGAAAAAAGAACCGCCTATCTTTAAGAAGTTGGAATCTGCACTATTGGCTTGATCGACAACTTCAGGAAGATCAAACAGGATTCCCTGTGTGATAGTCTGATTGGTTGTAATCTTGTTCAGCAATTGTCCCTTGCCTCCACCAATGTCAGCAACTACTTTTGAAAATGGAAGCTTGCTGGCAATTGCCGAATCTTCTTGAGAAGAAATAGTCATCATAGCATCGTTAAATCGTGCGCTTAACTGAGGGTTTTGTTGTAAGTGCTGAAAATAAGTCTGGCCATACAGCATATCGAAGGCAGCATTGCCAGTGGTAACAGAATAACCCAAGAGACCAAAGCTATTCCAGCGAGTTTCATCATCATGCAATAAAAATGGCTTAATGGTATTGGGGGATTTTTCACACATTGTCTGAGAAAAATCAGTGAGGCAATAGCACAGATTTTCTTTACGGGCGAAGACATCATGCAATGCAAGAAAATATAACATTCGTTGTAATGCTGCAGGCTCAGTGTTTGTCTCTTGGGCAAGTTCTTCGACCGTCATTGGGCGCACTGCAAGCTGATCTGCTATACCAAGATCAGCGGCCACATATAATGCTCTGTTGAGCATAATCATAGTTATTAATGAAAACGTAGAAATGGTCATAATAGTCCTTTAGGTAGTTGCGTTTCAGAGTTTTGAATACGCTCCATTTTATTTTAAAAGCGTTTCGTGATTGTCCGATTTAACAATAGAATCTTTGCTTGGTGATGCATAAGTCAGAAGCTTGATTAAAGCATTGGTGTGGCTCATGATTGTTCCTAGATAAGGCTATTTTTTTTAAAATTTTTATTTTTATTTTCAAGCGGTCCATT
>CAZHJT010000015.1:0-21035 GCA_964533545.1 uncultured Pseudomonadota bacterium
GCACAAGAAAATAGACTATTACAACGAGGGTTTAGAGAAGTACAAGAAAGGATACCACTCCAGCGAGTGTTTATTGTTTTACGAGACGTCGACAAAATATCTCGTAGGCTTCTGGTCTAAAGAGGAAGCTTCTTGCGATAGTAAAATTAAGCATGTTAAGCTGCTAATAGCAGTCTCTGGTCAGCCATTATCACCAGACCAAGAAGCAACAATCGTCAAAGAAACCACGCGCAATGCAGCGCTCGCAGGTGCCGCCGTGGCAGTTCTCTATCCAATCTTACGCTCTATAGGCTCTTAACGTATGTACAAACAGTATAAAACAGTCCTTGCCGGTATAATCTTTTTGTGTGCACCCACAGCCGCTTTGGCTGAATTTACTTTGACCGATGCCGCCATTGTCTTAGTGCCAGCAGCGCTCGGTGTCTGTGGTGGGTATGGGGCGGTTAAACATTCAATCAATTCGGAAAAATCTGAGTTAGAGCTGAAGAGACAAGAGTTGCTTCGTATGAAAACCGATTTGACCTCATCCCTAGACCGATTGCAGATCGAAAGAGATATGTATGCATCGATCAACGGGCGTGAAAATAGAAGCAGTGTAGAGATACAGTTTTTGGATGCCGCGATTCGTGATGGAGATCAAACGATTCATTGGCTTAATCAAAAAATGGAGCAGGTTAAACTCTTAATGCATAAAAATCGTCTTAATAAGGAATGGCTAGAGTCGCGAGATAAGAATATCAGGGCTATCTATCGCATAGATGAGCTGAATTTTCAGTTCCATGAATATGAGCAGGCTCTTAGGGCTGGTGAAGTAGAATTAGAGTACATAAGACAGGGCCAAGAGCTTTTTGAGAGGACAAAAAAATCTGCCCAGATGACATCTGCCGATAGAGAGTTTTTTGGTTGGTATATCAAAGGATTAGATCAAACGCTACAAAAAATCAATAATGATTTACAGGTCGTGCGCGAAGATATCGAAGAAGCAGCAGAAGATCTTAAAGAAATAACTTCTGATGAATCAAGGCGATTGTGCAATGGAGCCTTGCTCGGTGGCGCGGTCGGTGGTGTTGCAGGTCTCGCAGTGCTTGGTGGTGTTAAATATGCGCCCGATGCGCGTGATGCACGGGAAAAACGAGAGAAGAATGGGCATCTTTTCTTTGATAGATTTTATGAGATTCAACAACGCAAAGAGGAAGACAGGCTTTTCAATGCGTCGACAATAGAAGACAAACTAGCATTTTGCTGGCTTAACAAGATTAATCCGCATCGTATATGTACAGAAAAAGACAAGATTCTTTTTAAGCAGGAAATGGCTGAGTGGATCAATCTAGAAAAGCCTAATTTTGACAGGGCAGAGGCTGAATGGATCAAGCAGGGAAAACTTCCAGTTCATCTACTGGAAAGAATGATGCATGCTGATTGGAAGCCTGTATTGAGTTGCTCTACAAGCGCATGTATAATTATAGAAAAATGACTATTTTCAGAAGTAGATACTTACATAGCAATTTGCTAAGTACTATAATGAAGCCAAATACCGCTCGGCGTCAAGCGCAGCCATGCAGCCAGAGCCAGCAGAGGTGATCGCCTGGCGATACCTAAAATCGGCCACATCGCCGGCAACAAAAACACCATCGACCGACGTATGGGTAGCATCGTGAACGTTGATGTAGCCATTGTCCAACAGTTCAAGCTGATTTTCAAACGGCTTTGTGTTGGGGTTAAGGCCGATAGCAACAAAGACCCCGTCGGCGGCAAGCGTTGTTTGCTCTTTGCTTTTCGTATTGGTCACAACAACCGCGGTGACCTGTTGCCCGTTGCCACGAATTTCCGTTACGCTGCTTGCATAGATAATCTTTATCTTTGGATTGTTCAAAACGCGCTGCTGCATTGCTTTGCTTGCCGTTAGTTTGTCCAAAATGTGAATGATGGTGATATCAGTGGTAAAACGGGTCATGAATGAGGCATCTTCCATTGCCGTGTCGCCACCACCAACAATAATAACTTTTTTATCGCGATAGAAAGCGCCATCACACACCGTGCAGGTAGTGACGCCTTTTGCCCAATAGGTATCTTCACCAGGCACGCCAAGGCGCTTGGGGCTTGCGCCTGATGCTATGATCACCGCATGTGCCTGGAGCGATCTATCGTTGCTTGTGGTGATGGTAAAAGGTTGTTTACTAAAATCGACTGCAGTGACGTCACCGTCAATAAACGTAGCGCCAAAATGGGCAGCATGTTCGCGCATGCGATTCATGAGCTCTGGCCCTAAAATGCTTTTTTCACCGGGCCAGTTTTCAACATAACTGGTGCCCATAAGCTGCCCGCCCGGTTTTGAACCATCAATAATAAGTGGTGCAAGGCCTGCTCGCCCAGCATAGATGCCTGCCGTAAGGCCTGCGGGCCCAGAGCCAATTATGATAAGGTTATGCACCATGTTTTTCATAATTACTCTTGCGTAAGGTGATAAATTATATAATTCAGCGTTTTCTCGCGCAAACAGGCGTGCTTCATCTCTTCTTCGGTTAATGGCATCTCTTTGCCATCAACTTTACTGATCGGCGGATCGAAATAGATAAACTCTTTCATGCGTGGACGCTTGGTGAGATTGAGATAACACTCGATGTCTTGGCGCGTTACTTGTAAATTTTCTGCATAGGCGATCTGATCTATCAAAATAGTCTCTTTTGCCTGCTTTTGCGCTAACTGAAAAACGCGCTCTTTAAAATCCCGTTGCATACGATAGACGTGATAGTCAGAGTTCGTTTTAATGCGATTGAGTACAGCCTTTTGTTGTCGCAACACAAGATGATTGGGTACCGAAAATGAGTGGCGCGCTAAGAGTAACGCAAGTGAGTCTTCGGCCATAGCGCGACGTTGTGAAATATCGTTGCGATACGAAAAGACCTCGATCAGTTTGCGCATCATATCTTTGTTAGTTTTGAGCTTGAAATGGCGCTTAAAGTCGTCAAATGAAAAATATTTATGATGCAAAATGCTTTTGATCGTGATGCAAAAGGTGTAACGTGCATTCATGCGATAACTAAAATATTCTTGCAGCGCAGCACTGACGGTGCAAAATTGCTCGCCAACACTTTTGCCTAAAAAAATATCCCGCAATGGCCCATCAGCCTCTTCATCACCAATTTTAAGCCATAAACTTTTTTCATGCGCTCCTAACAAGGGTACGCCTTCGGGGCTCACTAAGCGTACTTCAAAATTAACCCAATCATTTATAGCAACGGTCGATCCGGATAATGATTTAAGATTTTCCTTCTCTTCGTTGACAAAGTTTTCGACTTGACGATCAAGATCTTTATATTTTTTACGCTTGGGAGCTTTGAAGGGGAAATAGCGCCATTCTTGCAGTTCTAGCTCAGGAAAGATCGTTAATTCAAAGGTGAATTGCGCATCCTTGTGCGGCTCAACATCCATGGTCAACAAGCGCGGGTCGCCAGCAATGGCAAGCTTGTGCAAGGTAAGCTGATCAAACAAAAAGCTGAGCGCAAAGTAATTAAAGAGAAACTCTTTCAGGTGCTCGGTTAGCGTAGCGCCAAAATGGTGCTCTACGTAACTGATAGGAATAGAGCCTTTTTGAAAGCCTGGGGCTTGGATATGATCACATTGCGCCAAAGTTGCTTGTTCATACACAAGACTGACAACATGCTGAGGTACGGTGATTGCAACTTTGCACAGAGTAGGACGAATTTTTTCTAGTGCAAACGAAAGGCCTGAACTAGAGATATCAGATGATACCACAACTTGCTCCCCTTTTTTATTTGGTGCAAGAGGAGGGACTTGAACCCACACACCCTTTCGGGCTCTGGAACCTAAATCCAGCGCGTCTACCAGTTTCGCCACTCTTGCACACTTCTATGCACATGGTGGGCTGCCTTGGAATCGAACCAAGAACCTGCAGATTAAGAGTCTGTTGCTCTACCGTTGAGCTAGCAACCCCATCATCTACCCACTTTTTTTAAATAGAGCATCATTCTATCAACAACTTACACGAATGTAAATAGAGCTCTTTTTAAAAAGAGGTAATTTCATGCTCTTTTTTTGCGCCTAGCTTTTCAGCCATTTCGATAAAAGAATCGGTTCCTTTTTGCAAAACATCAGCAAGGCGGTTGTTGAAATCTTCAGATATTTTCTTATCTTTTTTCGCGTCGCGTATCAAATTCTGAAAATCTTTACGGACGTTTCTTATCTCAACACGACATTCTTCTAACTTCTTTTGCAAGACTTTGACAAGCTCTTGACGTCGTGAGCTACTCATTTCAGGCAACACCAGTTTGATCATGCCACCATCATTGGCAGGGCGTAAGCCTAGATCTGAAGTGTTCAATGCGCGTTCAATATCGCCAATAGTGCCAGCATCCCATGGTTGTATGGTGATCAAGCGCGCGTCAGGAGCGGCTAATGATGCAACCTGTTTGAGCGGCATCATAGTGGTTCCGCCGTAACATGAAACCATGATGTCTTCAATTAACGACGTATGTGCACGTCCAGTACGAATCTTTAAAAGTTCGCCCTCAAAATGCTTAATAGGCTTTGCCATTTCGGCATCGAGAGCGGTCTTAAATGATTTTTGATCATTCTCAATCAAAACAAGATGAAGCATATGCTATCCTTTTTATAGTTATGCACCAATTTCAAAACGCGCAAATCGTTTGATACGGATATTTTCGCCGGTTTTCGCAGCTAACTGCTTAAGTACTTCATCGACAGTAAACTGGTCGTTCTTAACAAATGTTTGTTTGAGCAAACAGATATCGGAGTAGAGCTTTTGTAGTTTGCCCTCAACGATTTGAGCTACGATCTTTTCTGGTTTGCCTGAATCGCTCATCTGAGCAAGAAATACATCTCGTTCATGTGAAACAAAAGCAGGATCAACATCTTCTGGGGTGAGGTAGAGCGGCTTGAGTGCTGCAATATGAAGGCACAAATCTTGTGCAAATTGAGCAACGTCTTGCGTGCTTGCAACGAAGTCAGTTTCGCAATTGATCTCTACCAGTACGCCAACACGGTTGCCTGGGTGAATGTAGGCATGAACATACCCTTGGGTTGTTTCGCGTGCTGAGCGTTTTGCTGCCACTGCTGCGCCTTGTTTGCGTAGAAGGTCTATCGCCTTTTCAAGATCATTTTCAGCTTGTTCAAGGGCCTTTTTGCAATCAAGCAGGCCTAGGCCTGTTATTTCACGTAATTTTTGAATGAGCGCTTTATCTGCAACTGCCATAAAACTCCTGTATGCCAAAGATTGGCCTAAAACTTTAATTCTTACACCATAGGTACCCTTATAGTGTGCCAAAAATGGGTTCTTTATCAACCTGTTCCTGTCACATGCAGGGTTTTTACATTTTTTCTGGGCAACTAATACCCAAGAGCTTCATGCAGAGTTCAAAATTCTGCTGAAGAAGCTTTAAAAGCAAAAGTCGACCGCGACTTTGTGCCGGATTAAGCGTGTCGGCAATACGATATTTACCATAATAGCGATGGAATGACTGAGCCAACTCCAGCGTATAATAGGATAAAAGGTGCGTCTGATGATTCTGGCAAATCTGCGCGAGCAACATTTTAAGCGCAACTATTTTTTTGAGCATCAGTCTGTCATCGGCTCCCGACAAGTGCTGTATGTCGGAAGTCTTGAGATCGAGAAATTCCTGCTGGTCAGCTTTGGCAAAGATGCTCTTAATGCGCACATAGGCGTACTGTATGTAGTAGACCGGATTCTCTTCGCTTTTGGTGCATGCCAAATCAAGGTCAAACTCTAGTTGAGCATCCGCTTTGCGATTGAGATAGAAAAAGCGTGCCACATCGGTGCCGACCTCTTCAATAACCTGATCAAGACTTACGATGGTTCCTGCTCGTTTTGACATGCGAACCTGTTTGCCGTCAGATTTTATCTTAACCAACTGGTACAGTATGGCGTCAAAGGTAAAGCGCAGATCCATGGCCTTGCGTAGCCCCTCGAGCCGTTGTACATAGCCGTGATGGTCGTAGCCTAACACCATAATGCAGCGATCGAAATCTCGAGAGCCTTTATTGCGCAAATAGGCCGCATCTGCTGCAACGTAGGTCAACTCTCCTGATGTTTTTTTCATAACGCGATCTTTATCGTCGCCAAAAGCGGTTGAGGCGAACCAAAGAGCCCCCTCTTTTTCATAGAGGTAGCCCCGTTTATCAAGCAGATCTAAGGCTGCTTGAATAGAACCATCGGTATGCAAGCTCTTCTCAGAGAACCAGACATCGAAAGTGATTCCATAATCGGTCAGGGTCTTTTGTATCTGCGCAAGCATTTTTTCTTTGGCATACTGCTGGAAAAAGGTATCCTGCTCGCCCAGCACCGCAATGCCATACGCTTGGATGCACTCTTTTGCAAGTTCGACAAGATATTCGCCAGCATAACATTCTTCTGGCAGAGCGACGTCCATGCCACAGGCCTGTTGGCAGCGCACTTTGAGCGAGTTGCCAAGCTTTGTTATTTGTGAGCCTGCATCATTGATATAAAACTCTTTTGTTACTGAATGTCCCGCAAAGGTCAGGACATTTGCCAGCACGTCACCAATAATGCCGCCACGGCCGTGCCCAAAATGGAGAGGACCAGTCGGGTTTGCGCTCACAAACTCTAGATTTATGCGTTCGCGTGGCATGGTAGCAGGTGCTTTAAACAGCTCCTGTTTTTCCGTAAACAGTGCGGTGGCCAGCTCGTGAAACAGTTCTGCTTTCAGAAAGATATTGAGAAAGCCAGGTCCTGCTATTTCAATGCGCTCTATAGTAGGGTGTTGAAAACCTTGGATAATAAGCGTGGCTATTTCGCGTGGATTGCGTTTGGTTTGTTGCGCCAAAATCATGGCTGCGTTGGTTGAGATATCGCCAAAGGCCTGTTTAGACTCATCGGCGTTAAGCGTGCATTCTGCCTTCCCTTGGCTCAGGGGGTTAGTGCCAAATGTTGTTTGCAGATAGTCGCCAAAAGATGCTTCAAACTTATTTAAAATATACATAGATCGATTCCGGCAATAATGAAACAATACCGATTATAGTCTAGCGTAACTTTCTCTAACCTGCCAGGAACTCTTATTTTGTTTGACCTGTCAATGCTTTGCACCATTTTTGATAGTCGGTATACTCTCTACGTTTTATATGAGTACAACTATGAAAAAGGTGACTATGAACAGGAATAGGTTAATCGCGATATTCGTGGGCGCGCTTGCAGCCTCTGGCAAGTCGGTTGTTGCTATGCATCTGTTTGACAACCCCCATTTTTATCAAGCCAGCCATTTTTTTGCCGAACCGCGTTTTGAAAAAAAGGGGCTTACTTCTCTTGATATAATGGCAAGCAGAGGAGCAACCAAGACGGCTCGTAATGCACAGGGCAACAAAGTTGATCTTTTGTCGATCTACGGTCCTGAAAATATCTGCCTATTAGACCCAGGGTTTACGGGTACCTCCTGCTGCCAAGAGCTTTTTGCCGGCAAGCTCCATGTGGTTGACGTTATCTTTCTAGCCACGCAAAACATTGTGCATGGTTTTTTTGTACAGCTTCATGTGCCGTTTAGAAAGATAGAAATAAGTCGGGTTGGTGCTGTCGAGCGTTGTTCATGCGATAGCTCAGCCTGCGCAGACTTCAGAGATTCCTTGCAGCAGATTTTGGCGAACCATGGGTTATGTGCGGGCAATACCGAAAGCAAAGGGGTTGGCGAGGTGTCGGCCTATCTTGGATGGGCTAAAAATTATCAAGATACGGAGCGTGTTGATTTTGTTGATACAACGCTCAAAGTTGGCATCGTAGCGCCAACGGGCACTGTGCGCAATGAAGATAGCCTCTTTTCTATCCCAACCGGCTACAATCGCTTTACCGGAGCATCAATCAGCGCTGATGTCAGTGTCGGCGCTTATCAATGGCTTACGGTGGGCACGCATCTGCGCACCATTGTTTTTGCAGCTGCGCAGAAATCTGTACGCATGAAAACGGGTCCGTGCGGCACCGGTTTTATAAAGCTTGCTTCGGGAGCAGCGCACGTCAAGCCGGGCACGTTATACGAAACTGGTCTTTATGTGAAGGCTGACCATATTTTCCGTGGACTGTCACTGCTTGTTGCTTATTCATATGTTGGTAAGGGGCATGACAGACTTACGCCATGCGCTTTTGGCGTTGTCCCATCGGTGGCTGGCAACGATCAAGCATTACAGCCATGGACTATGCAGACAGTGCACTACTTGATTGAGTATGATTTTACCAAACAGAAGCGTTTTATCTGCCCACGCTTGAGTCTCTATTGTGATCAGCAAATGGGCGGCAAGCGGGTGTTTGATACTGACATGACCGGTGTTGGTTTTGGTATGGAAATCGCTTGGTAGCGCACCTTTGTGCAGACTGTTGCGTGCACTTGATCTGATCGAGTAGAGTGGTAGAGCAAATTTCATTGTTTTACCTGTCTTGCGAGCAGAAAGGTGTCTTCTATGAAGCTTTCTATAGGGTCAGTAGTAGCGCTCTTATTGTGTGCGCCCTTAACATCTCTTTATGCTGCTGAAAAGACGCCAAAAAAGTCATCATTTAAAAAGCTATTTAGCAGGCATAAGACACCACCACTATCTCCTATTGCCGAGCAGGAAGACTCCTCTTCAGATAAAGATGAGGGTAAGCATAATAATGGCCCCGATGGTAACCTAGCAACAACAGGGCGCGTTGCGCCTCTATGGGGTATACCGTCGTCGCCAACGGCTTCTTCTGCAGTACATGCCAATAATGGGGCAGAAGTGACTGAGTGCAATAACAGGTTCACCCTGAGGCCTACCTTACAAGATTTTTTTTCAAGTCTTGTAGGTCTATTAAAACCGGAAGATCGTCGCGATTATCATGATACTTTTTATTGGCAAGCGCCTTCTGTAGAGACTATCGGCAAGTTAGAGGTTTCTACCAAACAGATGAGTAGAAAAGAGAAAATAGAGAATTCAAAGCGGTGCTATGCGCAGCGCTATCTACGGGGAATCGTTGAGGCGGCTTTTACCTGTGATGCCAGAAAGCGGGATGCTTATGGAGCAGACATGCTTGCAATGCGTGAGAGAGTAGAGAAGTGTAGCCAGGAAGCACAGCAAGAAACAGCATCTATTATGGTATCTCTTGAGAAAGAGAAAGCTGCATTACACGAGCACAATAATGCTTTGCACAAGCAAAACGAGAGTTTGCACGCGCAGAACACAACGCTATCTGCAGAAAAAGCAGCTTTTGCAACAGAGAAAAATGGGCTAGAGGAGCGGATTGCACGGGACCAGCGGTCGTTGCGTACCTATCGTTATGCGCTGGGTGCGGCAACCGCCATCGCTGCCGTAAGTCTCGGTATTGCTCGCTATGCTTGGTCAAGCGGTAAGCCGGCTCAAACAACAACAGCATAAGAAGCGGCGCTTGCTACTCTTGGAATGCCTGCATAAGCTTTTGACGCGTTTGGTCAAACAGCTGTGTTATAGGGTAGAGCTTGCTTTGTTCAATGCTGATGTAGCGGTGTTGAAGCTGGTTAAAGAGCGAAAGCAGGTACGCACCATCTTCTTGCATATGCGCATGGGAGTTTTGCTGCACGACGGCGAGTTCATCTAAACAGCCGATGAGCCGAACAATACGACCGGTGGTAGCGTCTAAATAGAGCCGCTGATCGATAAGGTCTTGCGAGGTAATGGGTGCCTGGTGCTCCTGCAGAACCTTGAGATCGGCACAAATGGCCATGCTTTCATCAAGCGCATTTTTATACAAAGTCACCGGGAATAGGGTGTCAAACGACAGCTCTTGATAGGTTGCCAAGCTTATATTCTGATACCATAGTGCTAAACAGGTCAGCACAAGTCGCCTAGGTAGGCCGTACATGCGCGTACTGATCGATTTCATCTGATTAACCTCCATAATTGCCAGCCATCGCCGGCTTTCCCTTTTTACTTTATTTTCTCAATAAATGTTACTAATAGTCAATCTTTGTCTGAAAAGAGCGGAAAAAGAGCGGGGGTGCGCAGCCGCCGCATCAAGAATTGAGGGTTGGCTTGGTTGTAAGCTTGATAAAGCTAATCTAAAGCGATACGTTAGCAAAGGTATTCAACAAAAGCGTAATAGACCGTGATAAAACTACGAAACTAAAGGCATATGAAACAGATTATAGCAATCGGTGGCGGCGGCTTTATAAAATCAAGTTCAGATGATAAAGCGCCTAGTCTCGGCCGTTATATTATCGAACAATCGGGCAAACAAGAGCCAAAAATCTGTTTTTTGCCGCAAGCTACTGCAGAATCAAAAGAATATATTGTCTGGTTTTACCAAACATTTTTAGCCTTGGGTGCCAAGCCATCACATGTCTCTTTGTTTGGTTCGGTACAAGATGGATGGAAAGAACAGCTTCTGACATCAGATATCATCTATGTTGGCGGTGGCAACACCCGCAGCATGCTTGCATTGTGGCGCGAGTGGGGTGTTGATACCGTATTGCGCCAAGCCTATGAGAAGGGAATTATCTTGTGTGGTGTCAGTGCGGGCGCGATCTGTTGGTTTGAGCAATGTGTCACCGATTCCGTATGGCCATTGGGCGTGTTGGATTGTTTGGGAATAGTGCCAGGAAGCTGTTGTCCGCATTATGACACTGAGTCGGAGCGCCGTCCTGCTTACCTCACGTATACACAGAACAAGAGCATACTGCCTGGCATTGCGTTACAAGATGATGTTGCAGCCCATTATGTCGATGGAAAGTTACACGCAGTGGTTTCAATACGGCACGGCAAAAAGGCATACAGCGTCCAAGCGGGCAGCGAGATAGAACTACCAGCAACGTTTATAGGGTTATGAGATATCTTTTTAGATCTCTTTTTTTATCTTATACTCAGAACAGAATTATAGTGTTGATACTTATATAGACGAAGTTGATACTCATGACAACATATTTATCTTTGCATGCTCTCAAAGCAAATTGGAAGTCGGGACTTACGGTGTCGCTTGTCTCTATTCCACTCTCTATTTCATTGGCCATAGCCTCAGGAGTTTCTCCCATTGCCGGTATTATAACAGGCATATGGGCAGGACTAGTTGCATCATTATTTGGGGGCAGCAACTTTAATATTATTGGGCCAACGGGGGCATTGTCGGGAATTATAGCCTCCCATGCGCTTATGTATGGTGCGCAGTCGGTTAGCATGGTTGCGCTTCTGGCGGGTGTTTTTATCTTAATTGCCTATGCTTTGCAATGGGAACGCTTTATTGTTTTTATTCCATCAAGTGTTATACATGGTTTTACGTTGGGCATAGCTTTTATTATAGGTCTTAATCAGCTGAATTTCGCTTTGGGTCTTGAAGGGCTCAAAAAACATGAAAAATGTATAGATACTGTTTTTGAAACAATAAAGCATATTCAGCAGGTACATCTTTTCACCTTCTTTATTTTTTTATTGTTCTTAAGCGCGCTTTTTGTATTGCGGCGTATAACAGTTATTCCTGGTGCCATTATACTCGCCCCTTTAGGAATTGTACTGGGTTATGCAACAACACATGCTCTCATTGGCTTACCTCTGAAAACAATACAAAGTACGTTTGGGCTTCTTGAAGCGAGGCTGTTTATGCTACCAGATTTTAGCATAAGTAAAGCGTCACTCATTACAGCACTTGTTGTTGCCCTAGTGGCCATTATCGAAACAATGCTGTCTGCAAAAATTGCAGATGGTATCACGCATACGCGTCACAATAGTCATAAAGAGATGTTAGGCCTCGGATTAGCTAATATTGTTTCTGGGCTTATGGGAGGCATTCCTGCAACAGCAGCACTTGCTCGAACCGCGTTGAATATAAAAACGGGTGCCACGAGCAACATGTCTGCAACGTTGAGTAGTATTTTTATGATGGTTATCTCGTTGGCGAGTTTTGCTTGGTTTGCATTTATGCCGATGGCTGTTATTGCAGCAATTTTAGTCTATGTTGCCATTAACATGGTAGAGCGCAAACATTATGATCGTCTTTTTAGATATGATAAAACTACCTTTTTTATTACCATATTAGTAGCTTTTATCACGGTGTATGAAGATCCAATTATGGGTATTTTGATTGGTACAGCACTTTCATTAATACTTTTTATAGAAAATCTTGCACAAGGGCATTACGAACTGATCATACCAGAAGAGGACCAAGAGGCTTGCACAATGCAGTCATTATTGCCTCTTAAAGCACGCAGTGCTGTTTTGATCTATGCAATTAAGGGCAAGCTTATTTATATCAATAGTGTTGCTCATATCAACCGATTTGAAAGCAACTTTAATGAGTACTCGATCATTGTTCTGCGGCTACGTGATATGTATTTTATTGACCTAGATGGTATCGATGCATTTGATGAAATTGTCGACATCATACAAGCAAAAAAACAAACAGTGCTTGTTGCCGGCGTTAATCCTTCCATTAAACAGCATCTTGTGACCAGCTCAAGCAGATTCAAAATGTTGCAAGAGCAAGGCTTAGTATTCAATAAAGTAACCGACGCTTTGCGGTATGCCGGGCAACTTGAAACAACCTAAAACGCAAACCCTATGCCAGCACGCAGATCGCAGCCACCTACATCAATGGTTGAGCAGCACTCTTTTTGGCGTGGGAAGATGTAACGGAATGCGCTTACCAGGTCAATACAGCGCCATACGTTGTAGTTCAAGCCAACTTCAACTTCGCCGATGCCTTTGTGGATGGTTTTGCCACACAGGTAGTTCTTCTCTTTAATCCATGCAACACCACCACCAAGCGAGAGCGCTGCTTGTAGCCCACAGGCAAAATCATGCGTTTTGCGCAGATAAAAGGTAAGAGGGACTTCTTGTGCAAGCGTTTCTTGACCCAAGAAGCTGGTATGCCCTTGTGCGCGCCAATAACTTATTTTTGCGCCAATACCCCATGAGCACCACGGATAATAACAGGTATCTGCGGTGATGCAGTTTATCATGCCGTGGCCATAGAGATCCTTGAACTGACAATCATGCTTAAAGACGTAGCCTGTCGTGAATGCTTTGGTAAAGTGCGTGTAAGAATGAGCATGCATAGAGGCTGTTAGTAAAGAGAGTGCGACTACAAAGAATAAGCGTGTTATGTTTTTCATGAAATTATCCTAATTTTTTAGTTGCATCTATTCAACCATGCTCGGTCAAGAATATCGACGACACTTACGTTGTCAGAGGTATAGTTAGAAACGTATGCTCGGCTGCCATCTGACGAGATGGCAATATTGGCAGGTGATGAGCCGACCAGTATCACTGGGCATAGTAGTCTGTTGGTACACGTATCGATAATTCTGACGGTACCCGGTCCAGCAGTAAGATTAGTGAAATTCGGCCCAAGATAGAGTGTGTCATAAATAGTCACATACGCAAAACGATCATTGGGCGTAAGTGCAATACCTGATGGTTGTGTGCCTACTTCAATGGTGGCGCTTATAGCTCTGCGCGTTAAGTCAACAACACTGACGGTAGTGCCGACGGGTGCAAAATTATTGCTGCCGAAATTGGTGACATAGGCACGTGTGCCACAACGATTGATGACGATCGCAAAGGGCCCTGAAAAGCCGGGTATTGTACCAACGACGGTGTTGCCACTTGTTTGTATGATGCTCATGGTGCCGGTGCCCGGATTGCCATCGACATAATTGATTACATACACAAATCTGCCGTCAGGACTGATAGCCAATGATGCTGGAGCAAGACCTACGGTAATGGCGGGACCTATGATCAGATTCGTATGCAGATCAACGACACGAATTGTAGTTGCATTGCCGCTGCCAACACCGGCAGGGCTACCATAGTTATTTACATAGGCGTAATTGCCATCGGGTGTTATCACCATGCCTGATGGTCCATCAAAGCCACCGATAGTGCCAATGACTTGATTGGTTGCAATGGCTATAAGCGTAATGGTGGTGCTATTACTATTGGTGACATAGGCAATGGTACCAGCTTTGTTAATCGTAACGGTATAGGGTTCATTAAAGCTTGGATCGCTGATGGTAGCCACAACACTGTTGGTAGCGGCTTCTATTACGCTGACTGTGTTACCATTGGGTAAGGCATCATTATTATTGTTAGCGACGTAGATGAAACGTTGATCAGGCGTGATGGCCAGCCCTGCGGGCGAATCACCGACCGGTATGGTAGCAACAACTCTTTTGGATGATGCCGCAGCTACGTACAGCGGCAGTACAGATGCGATCAGTAAAAAACGGTATTTTTGTATATTTGTTATCATTACGTTTACCCTCAAGAAAAGTAATAAAAAGCAGATGTTTGCAACCTTAAGGAAATGATCAGTACCTTGTCAACAAATCTTTTCGAAAAGATTTGCAATGGAGTAGCCACAGATAAAACTCTTGTTTTTTTGTGCCGGAGATAGGCAGGCTTTTTCTGTCACCATGTATCATTGTAGCAGAGGCTTTGTTGGTGGGATCTTACGTACGCAAACAATAGGTTGTAGGGCATAATGGTCAAGAAATTACAAACGTATGCGAGAAAGAGAACATTCAAAGAGACACCAGAGCCTAAGCCGAAAATAAAAAGGAGCACAGGTAAAGCAATCTTTGTCATACAGCAGCACCATGCGAGTCACATGCATTTCGATTTTAGGCTTGAAGTTGATGGCGTATTGAAATCATGGGCTGTGCCCAAGGGGCCTTCAACTGATCCGAAGATAAAAAGATTAGCCGTGCAGACCGAAGATCATCCGCTCGATTATGCACGATTTGAAGGCATTATTCCGCATGGGTATGGTGCAGGTACGGTGATTGTATGGGACACAGGAACCTATAAAAACATCACCGAAAAAAATGGCATAGCGCTTTCGATGCCCGAAGCATTTGAACATGGGCACATAAAAATAGTTCTTAACGGTAAAAAGCTCAAAGGGATCTATTCGCTTATGCGCTTTAAGGAGCATGATTGGTTGCTCGTCAAAGGTGCCGATGCATATGCTGATGCACGACGCAAGCCGGTGGCAACTGAAAAGCAATCGGTGCTGAGCACAAAAACAATAGAGAAATTAGACAAAAAATTTAAGAAAATGCAGGGGTCTGATGAGTAAAAAGAGGATCTCTGTTGTGATTGAAAATCATACCATCGAGCTATCAAGCCTTGATAAGGTGCTGTTTCCAAGAGCAGGCATCACCAAGCGACAGGTGATCGCCTACTACCAAAAAATTGCCCCATTTTTTTTGGCGCACGCACGTGATCATCTCATAGTTATGCAGCGTTTTCCCGATGGCATTGATGCGCAAGGGTTTTATCAAAAACAGATATCTGATTATTTTCCTACATGGATTACACGAAAAAAAATAAGCTTAAAAGATGGCACGGCGCAGGAGCTGGTGGTCATAGATAGCGCAGCGGCGCTTGTCTATTTGGCCAATCAAGCGGTGCTTGTTTTTCATTCGTGGCTTAGCACGCAAAAAGCTACCGAAAAACCGGACAAGATAGTGTTTGATCTTGATCCGTCGGGTAACAGCTTGGTCGAGATTCGTTTTGCCGTAAGAAGATTAAAAAAACTACTTGAAGAGTATGGATTAACACCGTTTCTTATGACGACCGGTTCGCGTAGTTATCATGTTGTTGTGCCAATTCGACCTCAGTATACCTATGCACAAACACGTGCCTTTGCAAAGCAAGTATGCAGCGATTTATCTGACGCCTATCCAGAGCGGTTTACCATTGCACTGAGTAAAGCGCAGCGCAAAGGGAGAATTTTCCTTGATTATCTGCGTAATGCGGCGGGAGCAACTTCAGTAGCCTGTTATTCTTTACGCGCTTTGGAAGGAGCACCGATTGCCACGCCGCTTGGTTGGGACGAGCTTGCAAGAACAAAGCCGCAGCAGTATACGATCAACAGTATTTTCAAGCGATTGGCACGTAAAAAAGACCCATGGCATGATTTTGCGCAGCATGCCACCACGTTGCCATTGCCAAAAAAGGGTAAGCGATGAACCCATTATTAGAAAAGCTGCCTGAGCAGTACAAAAAGCTTTTGAAAAAAAAGAGCATGCCAAGCTTTGAAAAACCGATGCTTGCTACGCTGACCGATGATTATTTTTCCGACAAAGATTGGATTTATGAACATAAGCTTGACGGCGTACGTTGTCTGCTTTTTAAAAGTGGCCACACCCTGTTTGTTAAATCGCGTAATAATACTCGTATGAGTACAACCTATCCAGAAATCATAACGGCAGCCAAAGAGCTTGCGGTTGACCAGATTATTGTGGATGGCGAGATAGTTGGCTCTTCATCAGGAGCAGTATCAGGCTTTTCAGCATTACAAGGTCGTATTGGCATCAAGAACCCTACACCAGAGCTTATCAAAAAAATTAAGATACAGTTCTATCTGTTTGATATCATATACCTCGATGGGTATGATCTAACACGATTGCCCTTGCTGATACGCAAAAATATCCTCAAACAGATTCGTGGTTTAACACTTCCGTTGCGTTACCTTGTTCATAAGCGTGAAAAAGGACAAGCCTATTTTAAGTATGCTTGTCACAAAGGGTGGGAGGGTATCATTGCAAAAGATACAAACAGCATCTATGAACATGCGCGTTCTCGACGGTGGCTCAAATTCAAATGTGTGCAAGAGCAAGAATTAGTTATTTGTGGATACACCGACCCAGAGGGTTCGCGTATCGGCTTTGGTGCGCTGTTAGTGGGGTACTATCAGGGTAAAAAACTCTATTACGCGGGTAAAGTTGGCACCGGTTATAGTGACGCATTTTTACGTGAATTTAGTAAAAAGCTGCGAGCATTAGAAATTACGCATCACCGGTTTGCCAATCCGGAAGCGGTGGCGGTGGCCAATGCTCATTTCGTAAAACCATATTATGTTGGTGAGTTTGGTTTTGCCGAATGGACGCGTGACAATAAATTGCGCCATGGACGCTTTCTTGGTCTGCGTGATGATAAAAAGGCACAGGATGTGGTGCGTGAGCAACCAGAATAAATCGGATCGCTAAGGCATGTGTATCCAATTTAGTTGATCAATGACGTATTTCTTGGGTCATCCCTGCGCAGGCAGGGATCCATGCTGTTGTATTATTTCCTATACATTTGTTGTGAAGGTAATATTTAACGAGAAAAGTGAAACCCGAAAAATTACTCATCTATCTGATGTGCACAAATCTGCTACACGTTTAATTTTGTAGAATTATCAACAGCATGGATCCCTGCCTGCGCAGGGATGACCCCGAAGGGTATTATTACTCTAGTTGGTTGAGTAAATTTGGTTTATGTAGCATTCGCTTTTTGGTTAGAGCGCCAACAATCGGCAGCATGATCATTGACCATGCCAACAGCCTGCATATAGGCATACATAATGGTCGATCCGACAAAGCTCATGCCACGTTTTTTCAAGTCTTTTGACAGCGCATCACTTTCTGCGGTACGTGTCGGTGCTTCACGTAGAGTGCGCCATTCATTGACGATCGGTTGCCCATGCACAAAACGCCACAGATATGCATCAAATGAACCAAACTCTTTTTGTAGCGCAAGAAATATCTGCGCGTTCGTACGTGCTGCATAAATTTTGAGGCGATTGCGAATGATGGCAGGATTTTCACGCAAAGCTTCTAACTGCGTATCGGTCATGGCGGCAACGGCCTGCGGATCAAAATTGCAGAAGGCTTCGCGGTAGCCATCACGTCTTTTTAAAATAGTTTCCCAGCTGAGGCCTGCCTGTGCGCCTTCTAAAATCAAAAGCTCAAAGAGCTGACGATCATCATGGCAGGGGACGCCCCATTCAGTGTCATGATACTGAGCGTAGAGATCTTGCCCTGGTTTGTCGCCAAAACAGCGTTTTTTGTCCGTCACGACATTCCCTTTTTTTCATGTTCTAACAACCAGACTTTTCGTGGCAATCCACTGCTGTAGCCGCCAAGCGTACCACTTGTGTTGATCACGCGATGGCACGGAATAATGATAGGCAGTCTGTTGGCGCCATTTGCTTGCGCAACGGCACGCCATGCGGTAGTTTTGCCGACCACTTGAGCAAGCTGAGCATACGAGTAGGTTTGGCCAAAGGGAATCTTTTGCAATGCTTGCCATACGCTTTGTTGAAAGGGTGTGCCAAGCAAAACGACTGGCGTTTTAAACTGTTGTAATCTGCCGGCTATATAGAGCATGAGTTCCTGCTCAAATAGATCGATGGCGGGAGTACGTCCCGTGATTATGGTAGCGTTCAACTGTTTTTTCAAGCGCTTAGTTTTCTGCGCGAGCTTTGAATCATCGATAAAATCCACCAGATAGAGAGCGTTGTAGTCGGCGATTACCAGTATGCTGCCCAACGGTGTTTCGAGTGAGGCTTGTAGTAAAGTTGTGGTCGGCTGATTCATAGGTGAGCAAATCCATTGAAAGTATGCTATAAAAGTTCCGCAAGAGCATATTGTCATTCTAGCGAAGCTGCACATTCTTGTACAATGGGGGTGAGTGATTAGGTGAGTAGCATGTTTAACACTATCAAGAGAGGGTATCATGAGTTGTGTAAATTTAGTTAAGAATACTATATCAAATTTCTGCGTCATTCTCGAGCAATCGGGGACCCAGGCTTTTTCTTTAAAATTCGTATATCTCTTCTTACTGTGCGTAGCACATTGCAGTGCATCTGATAATAGTCTGGTATTATGTTATGTAGAGGGTGTTGGCTTGGTGCAGATACCAAGATCAAGGCTGGTGGATCCAGATCATCTAGCGCGTGTTAGGGCAGAAGAATATGCAGCGGTAGCTCCGGCAGTGCAAGCGCTTATTGATGCTCTCAATGAGCCACCTCGACGCTTTCGTGCCGTTGTCGAAGCAGAAAGACCCATATTATATATGGATCCTGATGGTAAAGCACATGCTTCTTTAGAATAACACCAGAAAAAAAGGGCCTCCTGATGTGGGAGGCCCTTTTTATTGTTATCTGTACGGTCTTAATTACCTTTCCAGGTCACCGAGAATGATTTACCATCGGCAGACACAGGTGAAGTATTCGCTTTTACGGTGCCACCATTAGTTGAGATCATTGTCATGCGTTGATTGTTCCAAGCAGCATTATTGATGCCGCCGGTGATGTTGTTGATGGTTGCTGAGCAGTTTGACATATACGCGGTGCCAAAATTACTTAATGGCAAGGTCTCGTTCAAGAATGGTGCTTCTACAATCCACTCAGCGCACAGACGTGGCAGATCGGTGGTCGCTATAGAAGGGATCAGAGTATACATTTTTGTTGTCTCATTGGTCATCTGCATGATGTACAGTGTGTTGCCCTGTGGCAAGATGCCTGGTAGTGCTACATAGGTTATTGTTGCTGTAATGCGGTCGCCAACATTCACTGCAAAGTTTGTCAGACTAACGCTTGGCGCTGGGAACATTTCATACCACGCGTAATGGCTTTGCATGCCATTTTCTACATCATGTTCTGTGCCGCACTGGGTAACGTTTTTACTTGGTGCTATACCATCAATACCAATCCACATAGAGCACCATGTTTTAGGGGCAGCAGATCCTTGTAAGTTTGGCACTACCCATGATCCGACAACTTTTGTAACAGCATGAGTCATTGGATTTTTCATATCACCTACGGCAGCAACATAACCTGCCCAATTGGTGCTGTAGCTTTCAGTAGCAGTGGGGCTGCGAAAATCGGCATCGATTCTGAGGTATTCATCAGCATCGATTCTTGGGTGTGAATGTGCCCGCGAACTTCTTGAGCAGGGGGCTGTTTGGGGAGCAATGAACTCGTAATCATTCATATCGCCTGCGCTGCTTGTTATCGGCATCAAGCTGAGCGTGAGCAGGCAACAGAAAAGATTACGTGGGTGTTTGTGTGGCATCATCGCGACTCCTTTAAAATAAAATTGGGACAGATGATTCTCTTCAAGAAGGACTAACATGGCAATATGATCATGTCAAATTCACAGGCGGCCGGTTTTTGTGTTGTGCCAATGAGTCGATCTGGAGGGCGTTATGATGGTAATAATCATAGACATTTTTGCGCGATGGCGATACACTCTGTTGCGATTTGTTCCACAGCTAACACCTTTTTATAGTGCTCTATAACAACATGAAAAAATCTTTTGCTCTTCTTATTCTTGTATCTGTGTATATGTCTGTTGCACATGCTGTGAGCGATTATTCTTTTGAAGGCAGGCATTTTGTCGCAAGTTACAAAATGTGTGATCAGACCGCACTACTCGATATTCCGCATCTTACGCAAGCAATGCTCAAAGCAGCGCAAGCTTCAGGTGCTCAAGTGTTGAATTATCAATGTCATGAGTTTCCTGGCGGCGGCTTTACGATGGTTATAATGTTGTCAGAAAGTCATGCAAGCATTCACACCTATCCAGAATTTGGTGCTTGCTTTGTTGATCTTTTCACGTGTGGAACGACCTGCTCGAGCAGCAATTTTAATCGCTGTTTGCGAGCATATCTTAAGCCTGAATATGTTGACGGGCAGCTGCTTGAAAGAAAGTAGAAATCCACGCACGTGGAGATCCAATAGAGCTCTTTCATTAAGACCCCAAAGCAACCGGCAACTTTTCTCATTCTAGTCTATTTCAGAGTAATAGTGACTGAGGGGCTTGTAAAATGGTAGCCTTGGTTCGAGCATTGAAAGATCATACTTTTATTGCTAGCATGCGTTCAAGGTTGACTGATTTTGTTTATTTCAAACTCATAAGAGTGAAAGTGTATATATGAAAAATGGAGTACTACTTTCTGCGTATTGTTTGATTGTAAGTGCAGGGTTTGTACAAGCAAGTGAAAAAAGCATATTTAATGTACCTAAGGAGACACTTGCGCCTACTCTCGAACAGACCATATATGCACAAAACATAATTGCTAGGTTTAGAGAGGCTGGCAGGACGCAGGAAATAACGGATTTTAAGCGATGGTGTGCAGCGCAGCAAAACAATTATGATCTTGATAAAGAGGGTAATCTTAGTTCCGCAGAGAGCGATGAGATGATGGCAGGACTTCACGCTGCATTTGATCGAGCTCAATCATAACTTGTTTGCAAAAGCTCGGCCAGATTGAGATTTTAA
>CAZHJT010000015.1:21045-27061 GCA_964533545.1 uncultured Pseudomonadota bacterium
ACATTATGAGCTTTTAGGCTATCAGGAGCTGTTTTCAGAAAGAGCTATCTGTATGCCGTTGCCTGGATGCGGCAGGGATAGCAATAGAAAAGGGGAGGGTGACGTCTTGGGCAGATGTTGCAGCTTGCGCGGATTTCATGAATCGTCTTTGATTTGTACGTGCTTTGCAATGGTCAGTTTTAACGAGGGCGGCTATAGAACGCTTATTAAAGCGGTGGTCCCTTGAGGGTATAGAATATCGTTTCGCGCGATCAGCTCAGATCTTGGGAGCTGTTTAGCGGAAGTACCCTTCAGAAAGCCTTCGAAGTAGTGACTTCTTTCTCTCTGTTTTTTGTAAGGCCTCTTTTTCTGCTTCTTGTTGCTCATGGGCTCTTTTCTCCGCTTCTTGAGCATAGTCTTCTGCTTGTTGGAGATAGTGTGGCAACTTTCCAAAGCCGGCTCCATAGGTAGGTCCCGCGCGTACTTTACCGAAAGTATAAAACACTCCTCCAGAATGAATCCCTTGCACTTCAGGGCTGTTATCTCGAATAACTATATATGGTGCGCCCGACGCTCCATGTAGAGTCTCTGGCAAATGTTTTTCAAGGGGAACGAGTTTTGTCAGAGTTTCTTCTCCTCCTGTATACGAACTTGCTGTAGGTCCCTTGGACATAAATTTCTCTCTATAGAAATTCTTGAATGGCACTCTGGCTGGATATCCTTGTAGTAAAATAACTTCATTCTTGCGTGGTTCAATACTACTAAGTTGTTTGGCTGGAATAGCGGGTAACACGGTGCCAGTTTCGTCTTGAAACCTTCTTTTTTCTTGTGACGGAATAAGAAAAATAGCAACATCGGTGCTTGGCTCTATCAAAATTTGCGCCAGCTCTATTTTTATATCTTTATCTGAATCATCCGAATATTGAGGATGTTTGATGTGGATATAGTCCTTGCCTTCATGGCTTACACAATGAGCTGCTGTTAATACAAAGTACACACCTAGATACTTTTCACTAGCAATGATACAGCCAGAACATTGTCCTCCGCTCTCATCGTAAATCTTAACAATTGCACGAGAAAACTCATCGGATATTAAACCCTCATCAAGCGTGTCCATAAAAAAGGTTTTGCGCGCAAAATCTGCTATCTCACCTGCTTCAAGGATAATCGCAGCAATTGCAGCTGGCGCTGTTATGCCCAAGGCCTTTTTGATCGCATCCTTGGCTTCTGCCTGCTGCCAAGATCCTTGATGACTATGCTTCTTGTCATCACTAGAAGAGCTAAATTGTCGCTTCAGCATCATTTTTTGTGTTGCCTGTGGTGTTACCCTTGAAGCTCGTGCGACGGGTGGTTTTACGGTTGAAAATCTCGCCGAAGCAGCTCTGCTTAAGGTATTTTTCACTGCTGTGGTGCGAGTACACATTGCCAGCGCGGCTGGCGTTACGCAAAAAGCATTGAGGAGCAGTGTTAGGATGAATTTTTTATAAGACATTAATAACCCCTGTGAAATTATCGTTATAGGTTCACCTATACACAATACAATAATTCAGGCTGAAAACGCAATAATTCGAGGGTTGCCAGGAGAAGAGGCTGTCAGGCCAGGTTTAGAGTCTATGCCTTGTAAGTTATGTTGTTAGCGATTAATAAGATAACAACCGATTGCAGCGCCAATCACACACGAGTAAAAGGTAGCCGTCCAGATAAAGGCTTTCAGAAATAAGTTCGGTTCTCTGACTTTTCCTATCTTGGACTTTGGTCGGTAGAGAGTATTTTGATGTAAATCAAATGATGGTTGCGCTACCGTCGAATCAAGATTGGCATAGTATCCGAGAGATCCAATAATTTAATGTCGAGCCATGAGATAGCCAGCTAGGGTGCCGCTTAGAGCGCCAAGCATTACACCGGAATAAAATGCACCAACACCAATACCTACAGCTGCTGCTGCAGCTCCAATCAATTCCGTTGACGATGTATTTGGTTCTATTTTTATCTGAGGAATGGCTAGACCTAAGTCTTGAAAGGCATCGTGTAAAATACTTATATCGGCAGGTTCTTTAAGAGTGCAATTATACTCTAGTTTTTCATAGGCCTGCTGCATAACTGCCGCATGACCCTGTGCAAGAATGGTTCTCACGATTGTTTTTATCGTTTGCCGAGTGGCGGTTTTGGAGTGTAGGGCCACCGTAAGAGCATTGAGTCTAGGGCGAGCTTGCACTGAAGTATCAGCATTTTTTTCGATCAATAACTCCACAAGAGAACTATGTCCAAGCCCTGATGCATACATAAGTGCAGTAAGTCCTGTCTCATCAACAGCATCTAAATCAGCACCATGATTAATCAAGGTGCTTGTTGCATCGCTGTCATTGTTATTAATGGCGTATATAAGAGGTGTTTCTCCATCAGCATCACAGATGTTTACGTTGGCTCCGTGTTGAATCAAGAGTTCTATTATTTCAAGATTTTTTAAATTAATGGCGCCGATAAGAGGGGGTCTGTTTTTTATCCCTACAGCATTTACATCAGCACCATAGGCAATAAGTCTTTTAATAAGCTCAATATTGCCGACGCAACAGGCCGCCATTAAAGGCGTCACCCCTAGAGAGCAAGGCTTATCTATTTCGAATCTATCGGGAAATTTAAAAAAGAGCTCTATTGTGTCTTGGTCATGCGAATTAATAGCACTACAGAGCAATTCTAGCAGTAATGCTTTATCAGCGTTTTGTTTTGCCAATTCTTTTGTCAGAGCGCTATAAGTCTGACTTTCAGATGCTTGCAAAGCCCAGGGATTTATTGCGAGTAAGCTTGATAACAAAAAAATACGTATTGTTGAGTTGTTCATGGTGCTTATTCTTCCAATGTAAATGATGAAACGATCTCAAAACAAAAGCCCACAGATCTCTCTGTAGGCTTAATTTTATCTTAATCTATATTTTTGCGAAGAGTCATTAACTCTTTGTAGGATTCTTGACAAAGATGTCTGAGAATGTCGAGCGGGTTCTGAATTTCAATTATGCCTGAAAGAGCTTCGGCAACAGTTCATGTGGTGATTTTTGCTGCACGGTAGTTAATGCCGTATTTATATGCAATAGCGCTTATAAAAACCATTAATGAACAATTCTTCCGGGTCGTATTCGCGTTTCTTGGCGAAAAACGCATCAAGCATAGGGTATGCACGTCTAATTTGTGCATCGGTTGCCCATAGTTGCGTGGGTAAATAATAACAACCATCCAAAGCAAGAACTTTATCGATAAGCTTTTGTGTCCACGTTTGCGCATACGCTACATCTGCTGCAGATCGGTTAATGTTGAAGAATATAACGATTTCAAAGCGATCGCGCGTTGCATAACGTAAAAAGCTTTCAGTATCTTTTGGTATGTAACGAATGAGTACGTTTAATAACCTAATTTTTCTGCTGTGCACATATTTCTTTAACGTGCGCACAAACTCAGGCAATCCGTCCAATGGAATAAAATAAGACTGTAGTAAGTCAGTGTCATGTTCTGACACATGCTCTAAACACTCTACTGGATGTTGCATTGCATTGTTTCTACAGGTTGTCTGAGGGATGGATTCGCGAATTTTTGCAATGGATTCAAAAATAGTTCTGCATGTATTTAATGAACAATATTTTCTTTGCAGCGCCAATGAGCTTTTTCCAACCAACACCCTGCGTTCTTTATGTAGATGAAAAACTTTTTTATTATAGCGGTCAGTTGCGGTATACGTTGTAGTAATTATCTTCTCATCGTTGAGCGCTATTTGACCATAATGTAACCCAACCTGCTCATTGTTTATTATCTTACGTCTGACAAAATCAGTATAATTGGCAATAGATACAACGTTGGATTTTTTGCGGTACACCGTGTTGTGCGTAAGTGCAATATCAACTTCAGTGATGATACCAAAAAGACCGTACCCACCAATAGCCAATGAAAACAGCTCTTGGTTCTCTTGTCGGCTTGCGTTCACGAGTGAACCGTCTGCCAACAGAATTCTAAACGATTGTATCGTTTCTATCAGTGGTCCATAGTGTGGGTCACGTCCGTGGCAATTTACGCTCAATGATCCACCAACGGTAAATATATTGGCTGTCTGTGTAACCTTCAGCGCAAGACTATAGGGATTACAGTACTGCTGAATTTGTTTCCAAGTAGCCCCGGGCTGAACGGTAATAACCTTTTTTCCTCTGTCCAGACAGATTATCTTATTGAGCCTGTTGGTATCGACAACAACAGCATTTGGGTAACAAGCATGCCCGCCCTGACTGTGCCTTTTGCCAGCCATGCAGACTTTCAAACCATCTTTTTTGGCGGCCTCCACGAGGTGAACAAGTTCCGCTACCGTGGAAGGCGATACAATGCGATTTACCTGGGTGAGGTTCAGGTTGCTGATATCATTGATTTCAACGCTCGTCTTCATGCCTAAGGAGGAGCTTGCAGCAAAGGCGGGTACGTAGGTCGTATAGCTGAAGGCAGCTAGTAGGTATGCGGTGAGATGGCTACTCTGTTTCATAAGGGGAATATCCTATTTTATTAATACGCGTAAAGAATAAAATCGGAAAAAGTATCGAGCAAGAGGGTTTTATGTATACTGTTATATTCTTACTAATTGTATCTTAGTGGGATAGTCCGTCAAATGGGTGCCCTGGTTCAGGCGCCAGAGGGGGATAGGTTAAGAGAGAGAAAGTAATCTTTATCTGCCAGGGTAGCGATTTGCGCTCCCTTCTAGTTTCTTAAGCAACGTGATGGCTGTATCGCCGTTTCTATTAACATGATGCGGATTAATGCCTGGAGCCTCCAAAAGCAGTTTTACAATATCTTGGCTTTTTTTACAGTCATCATATCCGCGTTTGTTACCAGAAACATATGTATACACTATAGATTTGATAGCAAGTATAAGAGGTGTGTTCCCATCTCTATGAACGTAGTTGACGTTGATGTTTGGAGCCTGTAAAAGCAATTGCACAGTGCTGGAATAATGTTTTTTTATAGCAACTGTTAATGCTGTGTCACCTTCTTTGTTGGCATGATTAACGTTAGCACCTGCTTGCAAGAGAACTTCAACACTTTTCTTGAGTTTGCCACATCGCACAAGCTTTATTAAAGGGGTATCCCCATATTCGTCTGCATAATTAATATTAGCCCCTGCTTGTATGAGCTGCTCTATCACCTCTGCATAATCTCTTTGTACGCTTGTGCCAAACCATGGATAATCCACGTGGTTTACGGCTTCCATAAGCGCTTTGTCCAGATGTCTTTTGTGTGCATTAATACCGCACAATCTCTTCAAGCAGCCTAAAAGTCCACCATCTTTATCTACACTACGAGCATCTGCTTGTAAAAGTATCCTTACCACCTTTGCGCAGCCTCCGGTTGCAGCTACCATAAGAGCGTTATGAATCTCATCATTGTTAAGCTCTGTTTGTATAAGCACCTCTGCGATATCTGCATAATCATATTCAGCAACATAGCTAAGAAGAGGCTTTGTAACGGTCCAATCACAGTCGCGCGAACTCACCTCATACGTAATGTTTTGATGAATACTGGCCCCTGCTTGTACAAGCTTTTGGGTCTCGCCAGCAGAGCCTTTTTTTACGGCTACAACAAGAGCTTTATTTAATTCATCTGCTGACATTCTTGAATAATCGGCTGGGGTATTAAATTGTGCACAAGCGAACAGGAGCAATAGAGAGCAGTATCTGTTTTTTTTCATCTGGTTGACCTTAAAATTGTCATGGTATTAGACGGTAACGTATTGTTGGATTCTGAAAATGATCTTGGGATACAGATAGCTTAAACTTTTTTTAAGCGTATGTTGAGAGTATTTTTTTGGTGAATATGGTCTGCCAGGCATTTTTGAAAAAGTTAGATCCAGCGTTGCGTCGCCCACTTCGTTGGACTATGCAGGGCAGTCTCCGCCTATTCAGCATAGATATTCGTGTAAGTTTTTCCGTTAAAAAGATGGCGCTAGCCAGGCGAAGCCCGTTAGGGCGAAGACTGGCGGAGCTGACGAGACTCGAACTCGCGACCTTCCGCG
>CAZHJT010000016.1:0-24438 GCA_964533545.1 uncultured Pseudomonadota bacterium
CTTTGTTGCTGATGGTGTCAATAAGCTGCGTGACCGGTGCAACGTATTCATCCCATTGTTGTTTGCCGCGCTCAGGATCAAAAGCATAGGTGATGCCAATATCGGCAACGTTGCGTGCTATTTTGCTGAGCTGATAAGCCAAAACATATTTCCATGCTACTGCGCACAGCACCGTCTCTACTGGGTGCTCAAGCATATCCCGAACACCACCAACAACACCTTCGATGGCCCCTTGCGCTATAGCTTTGCCATAATCAAGTAGCGTCCAGCAAAAATCTGTTATCGCTGTGGCCTTATCAACCGAGCCTGCTTGATTGTACTCACGCGCAGCATCAAAGCACTGAGCGATAGATTCTTTGTGAGGGTATATCACTGATGTTTCTGGTAGAAAAGCTATGCGTTCAATACCATCAATACACTCTTGATGTATAACCTGCTGCATGTGATTGCCATAACACGTGCGATAAAGCTCTACATCATTGCCTGTGTTGCCAATAAGTTCACTGGCAGCCGGCGATACAAGATAAGATTTTGTCTCATAATTACAGGCATTATTCATTACGCTCTGTAGCGCTTGTTTCCGCCGCTCATACCGTCCGCCATCGCACAGATCATGCTCTTGATACATGTCTTGCAGGCAGCTCCATTCATCTGACAAGCGATTCAGTTCGTTACGTTGATTTTCAAATGTTTTACGAACAGATTCTTGCTGGTTGCGTAGTGCATATTGGACTTGCAACATGCGCTGCTGGTTTTCTAGCATTGCTAGTCGTTGCTGTTGTTTGGCAACTGCTAGCTCTATCGCTTCCTCTTTGAGGATCTCAGCATTGAGTCTTTCTGCCATATCCAGTTGTTGTATATAGTTGGGATCTGAAAAACCACATTTCCTCCAAACACGGTGCCATCTGCTCTTTTGTGCCTGCAAGCGAGCGTGTAGTTTTTTAATGTGAGAGCGATACCCTGCAATTGTCTTGATATATTCACGAAATGCGGGAACAGAGTAAAAATCATATGCACGCAGCATGTGCTTTTCGACATGATGCCGGCAATGGCCCTGCTTCATAGCTTCATAGTGTGCAGACTCAGCTGCGCGAGCAAAATCGGTTGCGCTCCATGATGCAAAAACCTGAGCGTTAATGTTTTGTAGAGGATATGAAGGAGAAGGCAATTGTTGTAATCGATCGAGAGCATTGCATGATGCTCGAAACTGTTCTTTTGCTCTATCCTGGGGCCTCTTTTCATATGTTGCCAATGCGGCACGAGGCTCTACATAGGGGTTTTGGTACTGATAGAAGCGATTGGTGTAATTAGAGCTACCGTAGGTTAATTCTTCGTCGGCATACAGAGGCAAGATGCATAGCGTAGCGATGAAGAGAAGAATGTATTGTGTCATGGATTTAGGCCTTAAACGCATAAGACAGCAAATTTCTATCTTCTTATGTTTAGATATATACCATTATCCCATGATCGATGATAGCGTTTTATTGCATGTGAAGCCAATAATCATTGACCTATGAAAGCAAGTGAATCGAGCTCGTCACAGCAGGCTGTGACCTTAGCCATAGTGGTGATGTATATAGAAAAGATAAAATCGCATTAGCTATGATAAAAGCAGGCGCAGTGGTTATGCCGCAAGATATATTTGATGCGAAAAAAAAGCCGTGGAAGTTCAAAAAATTTTTGAAAAACTATGAAGAGCAAAAAGAGTAGGGCGAGCTGCACCAGGCATTGGATGCCATGAATCCGCGAGAGCTATGCGGTGGGTGCGTAAGCTATTCGGCCCCGTTAGTCAGCATCCTATTTTTTTGTCCCAGAGCAATAAAAAAAGCCACACAATGTTGGGAGAAAACTTCCCAACGATGCGTGGCTTCTTTATTACAGGTAACAAGATGTACTATTCATACCAAGGCCTTCTTAGTTCTGTAACTTGGCCGGTGATCAATACAGCTGGCTTAAAGCTTGTTGCCAGTGCTTCTAATGCTCTAGCAGAAACAAGCTCTTTAATGCGGTTTAACTTGATTATTAAGGCTTTTATTTGCTCTTTTAAAGTGGGATTAATGACGATATGTGATCGCGTTATTTTAGACAATGATGCTACATCGGCATCAAGGGCACCAATAAAATTTTTAAAGATATCGTCTTTTGCGCTGCTGTCGATCTTCATGGCCGCGTTATACACAGTTGTTAAAAATGCTTGATTATCGTTTTCATTGATAGCTTCATAGGTGCTTTGAATGTCGGCTACCAAGCTATTAGCATCTTTTTTGTCGTTCATTCTTTGTCGATATAGTTGGTACATACGAGCACCAACTAAACCCGTGGTAATTCCAAAAGTCGCTAATATGCCTAAATCGACAGAGGGAGTAAGGCCAGTAGCTTCAAAAAGGCGTTGCCCAGCAGCTGGAGCAGAAGGGCCTGTTGTGAGGCCTGCCCCAATACCCGCTCCTAAAATGCCGCCAGCCAGCGCAAGATCAACATCTCGCTGCGATGGGCGGGGAATAGTAGGCACAGCTGCTTTAGCTCTTTCATAGGCTGCTTTGGCTCCGGTAGAAGCTTTTGAGGCTACCGATTGACCAGCTTGCCACGCCTTGGACCCCAGCTCTCTGTATGGTCCATATACTTGGTGTGCTGCCCATGAAAGTGAACCTCTTGTTGATCCAGCGGCTGGAGCTGCTTGTTCAGAAACAGGCTGAGCAGTTTGTTCTGCTTCTGCGCAGAAGATCTGCATGCTTGTGAAAAGCAATGCGTATACCACAGCGCTTCGTTTTATAAGATATATTTTCATGGTCCCTTCCTTTCTATAAAGATCGTTATTTTTCATGGCTTGCCAATCTGTTTAGACGGCCTATATTAGGTAGCTTACGATATTTAATATTCAAATAGCAACAATTTTGGTCGTGATGGAGGTAGCAGGGGTAGGTTGGATTAGCCGGGTATGAAGGCTATTGCCTTAATTCTATTTTAGAGGTCTGTACCCATTGATTCGGAGTCAGAAGGCATAGGGGCTTATATGTAGGGTTTTTCCAAAAATAGAGCTCTTCGAAAAGAGAGCACGCCGCAGGACGTGATCAAACAAAATACTACCTCTGATGGTTGCGCTACCGTCGAATCAAGATTGGCATAGTATCCGAAGAGATCCAATATTGATCTAAGTGATAAACAGGTATATCAAGCAATGCTTGGAGTCTGCGTTCTAGAGTAGATTTTCCAGCGCCGAAATTACCGGCGCGGTCATTTTTAGGCGTGTTACAAATGCCTTTTGGCAAACGATCTGCCTGAGCCTGATTTTAAATAACGCTCGAAAGCGATAGCTTTTTCTTTGTCGTCAAAGCAAACATAGGTCATTAATTTCCAGGGTTTATATTTGTTTGTGTGAACAGATTCGCCTGCATTATGCTCAAGCAACCTATGATCAAGAGAGTTGGTTCTGCCAACATATATGCGATTTTGATCGAGGAGTGAGTTGAGGATGTAGACGTAAAACATCGTGATTTATAAATCTTAATATAGATAAGAAGCGAAGACTGTCCGCCTACGTGTCGAGCTTTCGCTCGCTTACTTCGGCGGGACATCACGCCATAGCTCCTCCGGAGCGACGGCGGATGGCTGTCCCTAGTAGACATGTTCAGAAATGGACAAATTAAGTATGGTTTTACGTTGCAGCGCATTCAAACGACATATTCGGCTTTGAAGTTAGAAGACAAATTTAGTCAGAAATGGTTCGACAATGCGAAAAAGACTTAACCAATTGTTCTTTGAAGGCAGGGTGAAGCCAGCCCACCGGCCGTGGGGGGGAGCTTAATCCGTCTCTTGCCGTGCCAGTCGATTTGTTTCACCATAGCTGATAAAAAGCGACTGATGAAAGCTCGCTCTTTGATCAAATCACATGAATTCATTAATTCCTGAATTAACGGTTGCATGGTTGTATAATGAAATTATTTAGAATTCTTGCTTTTAAATATTTCAAGGTGTTATTTTTGTTCGTATAATATAAAATAAGAAGAAGTAGGAACTTAATAATGAAAATTAAATTTTATTTATTGTTATGGGTATCTCTATTTTCTCTAGGACTTCAATCGCAACAAGAAAATCCAAAAGCAAAAATTACCCAATTTGTTCCTTCTTATGGTCGTAGTAGGCCTTGGGTGAGTCTAGGGATTAGCTTTGAATCAAAAGTATCCCAAGACTTTTATCATAAGTTTTTGGAATACTTGGAAAAAAAATTGAAACCTAATATTGTAGGTGCCACAATAAAACGCGATAACAGTTTTCTTTTTAAGTTAGCCGATAAATCAATGACTCAAAAAGATGCACAATCTATTGTTGATGAAGCTAATCAGATTTTGAATCAACCATTACAAGAACAAGAGGCAGTGCCGACAATAGCTGCTCCTCAAGAAATCCTAAGACAGGCTATACAAAAAGATTCGCGAGACGATGTGCAAAGAGCTGTTGCTGCAGGAGCTGTGATTAACTATGATAATCCACTTAGATCGCCTTTATTACATGCCTTTTTGGATAACAAAATACAAGCAGCTATTGGATTATTAGAAGCTGGAGCTAACCCCAATCTTATGTATCAAGGGAAAAAGCTTGTACATTATTTTTTACTTAATTCAGATGCAAAAAAAGCATCTATACTCATACAATTCGGAGCTGATTACTCCGGGATTGTTGAGGGAGATCAAGATGTTTTTAATTTTATTATTAATAACTATTCAAAGAATCCATATCTGGGAAGTATTGCAGATCAGTTAATTAAAAAAGGGCATGATTTAAAACCATTCTATACAACGAAAGATTTATCTAAAAACCTATATTACCAGTCTCTTACTAATGATCTGGAGCAATATCCCCAAAAAACTACACCCCCCTATTATTTTTTTACTTCGCACGGTGCAAGTATCAATCAGATTTTTACTTTATCTGATGGGACCACATGGACGCCTCTATTGATTGTCATCGATAAACATGCAGATTCAAAATTAGCACCGAAGGCACCGAGTGTTCTGCATCAACTCTTAAATGCTGGGGCAGATATCAACCAAGAAGCTTCACCAATACCTCAAAAAGGACCTCAGAATGCTTTATCTTTTGCTTTGATCAAGCAAATAGACCCTTCAGGATCCTTGGCTCATCAGTTGTTTATGTATAAGCCAAACTTTGCTAGAAGCGTCGTATTGTTTTTGAATAGTGGCGGAAATCCTAATTCAACAATGACAATACAACTCGATGGATCTTGGACATTACTCGGTTATGCAGTTAATAAACAGGATATCCAAACAGTAAAGACTTTATTGAATGCAGGCGCAAATCCAAATATGGGTCTCAATTCTTCAAACGATAAAACATTACCTCAAGAATTAGTTGGCAGAAAGTTTAGAGCGCTTGAGCTCGCTTTAAAAAAAGATAGCTCTGTGATTATAGAGTTATTACTTGAATATGGAGCCTAGGGGCGCTTGCCCAAAGCCGAAAGGCGTAGATAAGTGAGGACTAAAAAATATTTGAGTCATATGTGCAAAACAACAGGCCTGGAGCATATCGAATATTTTTGCATGAAGGGCACATTATTGGCTGTTATATCCTATCCTTAATGTGAGAGTTAGTTCTTCACTTGGAGAGTGGGGTGAAGCCGGCCCGCCAGCCGTGAAGGCGAAATTAGAGTTCAAATAATTTGACTTATCTCTTGATTTTTTTTCAAGCCCAATATATGCTCACCACCGCCTACAGAGCTTCTTTACACATGAAGCACCTACACAAAAAAGGAAGTAACAGCCATGCAACAACATCTCAATATCAATAAGACTCTTTTCAAGAGCTCATGTATCGAGCACAGCTGACCCCTCGTCGCCTTTGGCTATGCCGGGCTTTGGCGCTGTAAATTTCGATACACCTACCCCTTTAAGGTTTCCCTATTATTTTTGAGCTGAATAAATCAGCTTTTGCCTTGCGCTGAAAAGCGTTGAGAGAGTTGTTTCATGGTTATGAAAAAAAAGACTTTCGTAGAAGCATCATTTGTCTTGAGCTACGATGATCGTAAAAAATTTGCTGATTTCTATAACATACTTATGGTTGTTGACCGGCGCGTCCAAGCACATAAAAAGGAATGTAAGAATAAGAAAAAGACTGCCCAACATAAAGCCCGCGATCCATGCGGGCTTTATTTTGTTATATTATCTACCAACAATCTTCTTCCAAAAAGGTATTACTATGTTTAGCTGGCTAATTGACCAAATACAGTTAATAGACGTTCGTACATTCTTAGTAACAGTAATTACTTCAAGCTCGTTCAATTTCATTGTTGATTGGATCAAAAGTAGAAATCTACAAAACCAAAAAGCAGCGATTGATCGTGATCTTGAACTCACCAAATTAAAATATCAACAAGAAATTCAAACCGATTATCTTAAGATACAACTAAAAGCAACAACTTTATATAAAATATATCCTGAATTACATGGAGCATTTAAAGACGTAGAAGGCGCTATTTTTCAACTGTTCAATGGCTCTATCACCAATGAACAATCAGTGGCAAAAGACTGTATTAAATTAACTCAAAAGTTAGCAGAACATCTTATATTCATTGATATTGATCTTGCAAAGCAATGCATCAAAGCTAAGGATTTAATTGCACAAACCTTGCAGTCTCATCAGAAGCTTAGCCCAGAAGATAAACAACTTATGCTAAATAATATCCATGAAGCTATAGAAGCAATAACCAACTCAATGCGTCTTAAGCTTTCTGCAGAAGATTCCGACTAAAATCCTGGCGCTCCCATATTCTCTGTTTATAAAGGCTGCATCACATGATCGACACCATAGTTCTGACCCTAATACAAGACCAATTTGAGATCATTGATCCTGAAGCATTTACACCATCTGCTTCATGGGCATTATCAAACAGATCACAGCGTGGCATGTGTTCAAAACAGAACCCGACAAAAAAAGAGCTCTTAAAGGGGATATATAAGCCCCGTCTTACACTGGCGCATCGTATTAATACCTTGGGCCGACGTGAAGTTGCGTTGAAAATAGAACTTTCTCTGCCTAAGTTGTTTTTCGGTAATAATTTTGCTGAACTTCGCTTTAAGGATTTTTCAGCGGTGTCAGATCAGCTGGTTTCAGCGCTCAAAACCATGGGCGTTATTACAACACTCGAAGCTATACAAGAAGCCCCAGTGTCTGCGGTTCATTATTCAAAAAACATCGTGTTAACTGATGGCTCAACGCCGCATTACTACATCAACAAAATTAAAGAAGCCAATATACAAGTATCGCTCGATACTAATCAGACCGATTATCGCAATGAAGGGCACAGCTACAAATGGCATGTCAATTCATATGAAGTAGCTTTTTATGATAAGATTCGTGACCTTGAAAAAGCACAGGTAAGCAATAAGCGGGCCGTAGAAGATGACAATGAGCTGCAGCTTAGTCTCTTTAAGCAATTACAAAAAAGACGCACTAAATTTGAAGTTTTGCGTATGGAAGTGCGATTGAACAAACGTACAAAGATCAAACAACTGTTTGCTAAACTCGATATCAAGGCAGATCTGACTTTCAAAAAGCTATTTAAGCCTGCTATCTCAAAGAAAGTGCTACAGCATTACTTTGATGAAGTAGTTCAAAAACGCCCCAAGCTTCTGGATTATAAAACAACGAATGCCAAAGCATTGCTCTCTGACCTCATTTTTAACAATCCAGATTTAGGCCCTAAGCAGATACTGCAACTGTATGGATTTAAACAAGCCATAGATGCCATGAATCCACGCGAGTTACGTGTTATGTTCGCTCGCTATTCGGCACGAAGCTGGTATCGTCTTATTGCTGATGCAAACAACATTAAGCTGCCAGCAGGGTATGATCAGTTTAAGGTTATAAAGGAACAGTTGGTTAAGTTTGAAGCACTAAAAAAATGCCATCTCTAAAATAACCATTCAAGAAAAGATATAAAAAAATGAGCACTTTTGTAGATGAAGCAGGTAGATTTCAAGTACCTACCGAAACTAGTGTCATAACGGATAACTTTCAATGCATTGTTGCTGTTACAATTAATGATGAAGCATTAGCTGAATTTGAAGAGCTGTACGGCGCTAAGGATAAACAATTTTTACGTGAACATTGGAAGGATATACTCGCCTTGCTTGACAAGCACAAATGCAAGGCATTTGCGGTGATTGTTGATGCCAACTTATGCGTACCTTCTGTTATAGAAGAACACAAAAAAGATTATATTCGCTCGATATACGAGGCCGCCCAAGGGCATCCATCTTGGTTATTAGAAACTGTTAGGAATCACGCTGAAAGATTCTCCGGAATCAAAAAAAGCCCATTATATATAAAAGCCTTGATGTCAATAAAACTCAGAGAAAATCTCTTGCATGGCATACTCAGCAATTCTACACATTTTTTGAAAAATAATGATCTGAAAAATATCAAAATGACTTATGATGCCGAGGCGATTGGGATTATCCCTACCATACGGTATTTTTCGCTATTTTCTATGTATTGCAACTCTACAAAAAATCCTGTTGCTATAGACAACAAAGACAACGTGGATGATTTTTGTCATTCTAATGCGAAGTATTTCGATGCAACGGCATTTTTTGAGGACACAGCTTTTGTATCAAGCGAAAGCTCTATCGGCGTTAGAATTGCTGATGTCGTTGCAAACCAAGTGTTTCGAAACTTAAATGGTAAAGTAGTTTCTTCCGAATCTGAGTTAGCCCAATGGCAAAGGTTGTTTTCAATAGAACACAGTTTTGATTGTGTATCCTTTAATAAGGACGAAGCATTTATCGAGACCCCGATTAGTGAAAGTGGCGCCATATTTGCTGAAACATGTTCTTCAAGCTCATTTCAATAGTCTAGTTCTGTTCCTGAATAACCTCTTGAATCGTTCTGAAGTGCTTGTTTATTTATTGCAGCTCTTTACACTTGGTGAGGTTTAAAAATAGGTATAACCCTCTGCTAGAGCACATATATGAAAGCGATCCTTATTGCCCGCGTCAGTACTGAAGAACAACGAGAAGCTGGCAACTCACTACCGGCACAAGTGATCAGGCTTGAAAAGTATTGCCAAAACAAAGGGTTCGCCGTCATTCAGGTCTGCAGCTTTGATGAAAGCGCTTACACGAACGATCGCTCAGAATTTGATCAGATCATCGATCTTATCATTGACCAAAAAGAAAAAATTGTTGTGTGCTGCGACAAGGTTGATCGACTGTCGCGTAACGTATTTGATAAACGCATATCGCTCCTGTATGAAAAAGCACTTAATGATGACATTGAGTTGCACTTTGTATCAGACAGCCAGATTATTAATAGCCGTATCTCGGCCGTTGAGAAATTCCAATTCAGCATCAGCTTAGGGCTCGCTAAATATTACTCTGATGCGATTAGTGACAACGTCAAACGTGCGATGGAACAGAAACTGCGCAAGGGTGAATGGCCGGGCAAGGCTCCTTTTGGGTACAAAAATATTACTAAACCTGATGGTTCGACCGATATAATACTTGATGAATATGAAGCGCACATTATAGCCAAAACATTTGAATTATATGCCTCTCAAGCATATTCAATAGACTTGCTTCGCCAGAAGATGAAAAAAGAGTACAACGTCACCTGGGCGCGCAGCTATGTTGCCAAGATTCTTGATAACTCGTTTTATTATGGGGACATGCTCATTAAAAATAAAACCTATCCTCATCGCTATGGGCCGATTATAAGCAAAGATCTTTTTGAATCGGTGCAGCAGATTAAGCAAGGCTTTAACAAGAAGCCCTTTAAATATGCGGGCAAGCCCTATATCTATAGAGGCCTTATACGATGTGCCAATTGTGGGTTAGCTATTACCCCTGAAAAGCATAAGGGCTTTATTTATTACCACTGCACGCAATATAACGGTAAGCATGGTGCTAAATGGTTGCGTGAAGAAGCTATTACCGAGCAGATAGGCTCTGTATTCAAAAGACTCAGAATGCCTGAAGAGGTATTAGAACAAATAAGACAAACCCTGGATTCTGTTCATAAAGATAAGATGGATTTTCACAACAGAGAGCTTGATAAGCTTACCCGTGAAAAGAAAACGCTGACGCAGATGATGGACAATTTATATATAGATAAGTTGAAGGGGAGTATTACTGATAGCGCTTATGACAAGTTTTACCAAAAATTTAAAGATCAGGCGTTAGATATTAACCTGCGACTTGAGCAGTTACAAGAAGCTGAAAACAACTACTATGTAACGGCAAAATACCTGCTGGATCTAACTAATCGTGCGTATGAGTTATTTATGAGTTCTGAAGTTGAAGAAAAACGGCATCTTATAAAGTTGATACTATCGAACTTGGAACTGAATGATGAAAACATCGTCTGTAAGGTGGTTTCACCGTTCGATATGATACTCAAAATGTCCGATAGCCATCTATGGCTGGGGCGGAAGGATTCGAACCTCCGAATGCCAGGACCAAAACCTGGTGCCTTACCACTTGGCCACGCCCCATCAGATATTTTTAGATCAATTTTGATTTCAATCGAATTCTTCGTGTGCCGTTTCCGGATCAACTTCAATGTCGCGCACATTCATATACTCGGCAATAACCGTGTCTTCGATGAGTTTGCGCATGTCAACATTTAAAGGATGTACAATATCTCTAAATGTACCATCTTTTCTGCGACGGGATGGCATTGAAACAAACAGCCCTTTATCGCCTTCGATAACCTTAAGGTCTCTAATGATAAAGCTATTGTCAAAGACAATCGTTGCATATGCTTTCAATCTACCATTTTTCCGAGCTGGATACACTTTTACTTCTGTTATTTTCATAGCCAGTATCCTCGAAGAATTTTGATTACAATCTCACTTTTTTAAATGAAACGCTGCATTACCTAATCGATAGATAAGTTTATAAGCTTACGTCCTTTTGTCAAACAACTTTTGCAACTTTTGCACGAAAAGGCTCAAAAACCTATTCGCTAATTGCTTTAATAAGCCTAATCGCTCGTAAGCATGCAGAGCGTGACGATGGGTTGCGCGTTACTTCCTGTTCAGATGCTGTCACAACCCGTGGTGTCAATATTTCTACAACGCCTTCGCGCTCTCTATCTTTGAAAAACTGTTTTACCAGGCGATCTTCAAGCGAGTGGAAGCTAATACAAACAAGTCGGCCGCCGGGAGAAAGCACTCGTAAAGCTTCAGACAAGAATGACGTTATATTGTCCAACTCTTTGTTAACGGCAATGCGCAATGCCTGAAATACCCGTGTGGCAGGGTGGCAGCGTCCTCGTTTTGATCCAACAGCGTTGGAAACGAGTGTGGCCAGCTGCGCGGTGGTTGTAATAGGAGAAAGCTTACGCTCCTGCGCAATTAACCGAGCTATCTTGCGCGAATAACGTTCTTCACCATAGCGGAAAAAGATATCAGCCAATTCCTCTTCGCTGGCCGAGGCAATAATATGCGCCGCGGTAATCTGCTGGTGCGAAGGAGACATACGCATATCAAGTGGCGTATCACGACTAAATGAAAAGCCAGGCCTTTCAGTAATCTGCATCTGTGAGGTGCCGAAATCGGCAAGTATGCCATCCACCTTCTTTATATGTTCTCGTTTTGCAACGCGATACAACAGCGAGAAGTTGCCCCAGGCAAGGCTTAGGCGGTTGCCAAACTCTTCAGCCATAGGCACGCCATATTTTTCAAGAGAGACCGTATCCCAGTCCATACCAATGACGCGACAGCTCTTTTGCGCTTCGAGTATGGCCCGGCTGTGACCGCCGGCGCCAAACGTTACATCCAGATAGGTTTTGCCTGGCTGAGGAGCAAGATATTCGATTACTTCGTCAACTAAAACGGATTTGTGGGGTACGGTATCATGCATCACAGCTGATTATTCACTCGGTTATAGGCATTATTAATAGCGGGCACAGGTATGTGAGCCTCTTGCGGCTCACTGATTGCCTTTACTAGATTGCTGAGGCCAACGCCATTTGAACCTTTGACCAATACCAAAGAGTCTTGGCTTAGGTTGTTTTCGAGGCTTTTGACCGCATCTTGCCAGGTGGCAACCACTTCAACACTGACCCCTACAGGAATCATCTTACGAGTCCAGTGTACCATGTCTCCCACCAAAATAACATGGGACAATGAAGGGACTTTGCGCAAAAAACGGCCTAACTGTCTATGCCAGAAAGGGCTTGTGAGTCCAAGCTCAAGCATGTCACCAAGCACTGCAATTTTTTTGGCTTTTGTCTCAATGCGCTGGAAGGCCAGAAGGGCAGCCTTCATGCTTTCAGGGTTTGCGTTATAGCAGTCATTAATAACGGCCCCTTTGTTGTGCATGAGCGGCTTGCGTTCGAATCTACCTTGTACCACATTAAACTGTTTAATGCCTTCTATGATGGTTTCATGAGGCACATTCAAAAGGTGTGCTGCAGCGGTAGCGGCAAGGGCATTAAAGACAACTCCTTCATGCACATGATTAATGGTAACCATATACTTTTCTTTATAGATCTTAAGCATGAAGGTGGTGCTATGCGCATCGATACTAATTTTGCGCGCTTGGATTTGGTTGACCGTCTTTTTACCAAACTTGATCACTGGATGTACATAGGCAACCTGTGCCAACAATGGTTGGTCCCCATTAATAATTCCGATGCTGCCTTCAGTGAAATATTTAAACAGATCCCGTTTTTCAAGAGCAATATCAACGAGTGTACCAAGTCCTTCCATATGAGAATGGCCTACACCAGTAATGATACCGGTTGTTGGTTGCAACAAATGGGCAAGCTCTGCCATTTCACCACGTTTGCTAATGCCGACTTCAAAGATAGCAGCTTGGTGGTAGGGTTTCATTGCCAACATATTGAGCGCTAAACCAAGTTTTGTGTTCTGGTTGCCACGAGATACAAAGAAATTCATGGTGTGCGCTGTCAACATAGTAGCAAGCAGCTGCTTTGTTGATGTTTTGCCAACCGATCCGGTTATAGCGATGACGGGGTATGAAAATTGTGCGCGCCATGCTGCTGCAGCCTGCAATAAGAACGTCAACGGGTCTTCAACCGCCACGACTAACGTATCTCGATTGAGCAGCGAGCCAAGCGCTTGCACCATCTGCATTTTTGCTTGAGCAACAATGAGACCACCGGCACCTTTTTTTAGTGCATCGGTAAGAAATTGATGTCCGTCGACCTGTGCGCCTTGCAAGGCGATAAATATGTCGCCGGCTTGTAAGCTACGTGTATCGATAGAAAGATGCATATCATCGGGAAAATGTCCTTGTACGACGGTAGCCTTTACAGACACTTGTTGTAAAAAATGCTCATCAAAACGCATCAAGAATCTCCATAATTTTCGTGCGAACTATAGCTGTTTATTTAATAACTTTTCGTATTTTTCCATGTTCTGATGGCATAATAAGGCCAACCGATTCAAGCATGTCTATAATGCGTGCTGATCTATTATATCCTATTCTAAACTTACGCTGAAGTAATGATATAGAAATTTCATCGACTCCTTTAAGAAATAATAAAACTTCATCATAGAGTTCGTCTTTAGGTTCTTGCAGCGATCCTTGTTGCGCCGTTTCTTCCATGAGATCACGATATATAACATTTTTTTGAGCTCGAATATAGGCTACTACATTTTCTATCTCTTGATCAGACACATAAGCACCATGTATGCGGCGCAGTGATGATGAGCGCGAATCAAGAAAGAGCATGTCCCCGCGACCGAGTAATGCATCGGCGCCAGCAGCATCAAGAATAGTACGCGAATCTATTTTAGATGCCACACGAAATGAGATTCTGCTGGGGAAGTTAGCCTTAATTAAACCGGTGATAACATCAACCGATGGTCGCTGTGTTGCAACGATAGTATGAATACCTGCTGCGCGTGCCATTTGCGCAATGCGTGTGATAAACAGCTCCACATCTTTGCCCGCCGTCATCATAAGATCAGCAAGCTCATCAATAATGACAACAATAGAAGGCATTGGTTGACGAGATGTATCTTTATTATACTCATGACTGTTTTTTGCTCCCACTTTTGCCATCGTTTCGTACCGTGTTTCCATCTCTTTCACTACCCATGCAAGCGCTTGGCACGCTCGGCGCGGATCGGTAATAATAGGAAAGATAAGATGTGCAATATCTGCATAAGGAGCAAACTCGAGTCGTTTTGGGTCGATCAGAATAAGTTTAAGCTCATCAGGCGTGCATCGGCATAAAAGGCTCATGAGCATACTGTTTAAAGCGACCGATTTGCCCGATCCTGTCGATCCGGCAACAAGAAGATGAGGCATGGAGGTCAGGTCGACAACAACATTGTGACCGCTTGTATCTTGTCCTAAAACAAGAGGCAGTCTTCCCGCTTTTGTGTATACAGGACTATTAATAACGGTAGAGAAAAGGACCTCTTTCGTTTCTTTGTTTGCCACTTCAAAGCCAACTACCGATTTGCCTGGAATTGGCGCAATAATCCGTATACTCAGTGCTTGTAGCGCGAGTGCTAAATCATTTTCCAGCGCCGTAATTTTACTAATTTTAGCATCAATGTCCGGTTGATATTCAAACAAGGTAACGACGGGGCCTTGTTTGATGGAGGTTACTGATCCGCCGATGCCAAATCGTGCAAGCTTTTCTTCAAGCAGCTGGGCTTGAGACTCCAAGTGGCGCATCTGTTTTTGATCATTTTTTTCAATCGCTTTTTTGGTAAAAAGGCTTATATCAGGAACGGTGTACGCAATCTGTTGTAGTGCGTTTTGTGCGTCACTATTTTCTTGAGTAGATTGACTTGCGAGATTCTTTTGTAGCGATGTTGCTTGGGTCTGTGTAGGTAACGGTGTTTGCATTGGCGCGGCGTCTGTTTGCACGAAAGCAAGCGGCTCTTTTTCTTGATTATTCACCATGCTGTTTGTGTTAATCTGCTCTTGAAAATCCCACAAATCTGTGTTGTAGAGCGTGTCATCAAAATCTTCATTATCATATGCGGTATACTCATGCGCCGATGCAGCTGGATTAGCTTTCAGTGCACCCGTTATTTTTTGTAACCAACCGTTGCTGAGTTTGCTCGTGCGTATACGAAGATTGCTGATAGCAACAAGAAAAGAGCGTATACGCGGTTGTGCGCGCAGGCTCTGCTGAATAATCTGTTTGGTTATTTTCATGCAATAGGAAACCCAATGTACCAATGATAAACGCGTGAGCAGTATCAGGCCGATAAGGAAAAGGGTATAGATGCATAACAGCGCACCTATCGAATCGAACAGAGTAGAAAGCATTGTGTAAAAATAGACCCCTAGCAGGCCGCCTGCAAAGTGAGCACCTAAAAAATCTATTTGGTAGGCACAACACCATGCGGCGCTTGCTCCCATCAGAATATAGAGAGCCACTATACGATCACTATAATGAGCATATGATTTGCCAACAATACATGCATAGGCGAATAGAAAGAGGCTTAGTATGCCGTAGAGCGCAGATGCTCCGCATGCATAGATAAGTAATGCTGCTGCGTGAGAACCTATAGTGCCACACCAGTTAGTGGGTGTGTGTGGGGTAGTTGTTGCGTAAAACCACGTTGCATCATAAGGATCGTATGACAGTAATGACAGCAAAAGAAAGATGCCGGTAACGGCAAACAGAATGCCAACTATGTCATTGAGGTACCATGCGGCCTGATGTTTGTTGCGGACGTACGAAGATCGCTTCATAAGAAATACTCCTTAAAAAATAGTTCATGGGTATCCATAAAAAGCGCTTTGCATACGGATAATCATGAACCGAGTATGTTAAACCATCGACCTATACAGGATTTCATACATAATTTTTCTTTACAACAAAAATTTCATCATAGTATACTGTGCGCGACTTTATAAGGCGCAGAGATTACTGGTATCTAAGAATTGAGAGCCTATTGAAATCTCTAAATCTTTGATCTAAGCTAAGGCTCGCCGTATAGGTAATGAGGTCATCAAGAGTTTCAACTTTGTTGTTACGTAAGAAAGGAGTTGCGTATCGAATAAAAGTATTCTTTTGCATCGATAATCTTCGATGCCCACAAAACTGAATTTAAAAGGATTCTTCAAGGAGTTATTATGAAACAATCTACAAAAGTAATGAGTGTATTTGCTGCACTTTGTGCAACGCAACTACAAGCAGTTCCCTATTACACAGCACGTTCACAGAGCGTAAACGCTGCTCGTGAAATGGTTGGCTGGGAAGAAGACATCAACCGCTGCTGCGAAGACCACATGTATGGCAGCTTTAGCATAACACCAGAATACACACAAACATTCAGATCAAACCGCATCGCAAGCTGCATTTTTGGCAGTGACTTGGCATGTTCCGATGATTGTGGATCAGCGCTTAAAATACAAGGTAGCCTTGTAGCTAACCGTGATCCAAAAGCATGGCTTGCTGATTACTTTGGATTGCCAGAGGATTTTGAGAGCACTGTAACCTTCAAGCCTCGCATCAGCAACTTCTTGGTAGATCTTAACTTCTACTTAGGGTTAGATGAGTTGGCATCCGGTTTATATTTCCGCGTACATGCGCCTATCGTGCATACACGTTGGAAGTTAAACCCTTGTGAAGTGGTTAATAAGCCAGGAACAATCGGCTACCAAGCTGGTTATTTCTCAAGCAACCCTGTTGCAACAACCGCATTGGCAACCAGTGCGCTTGATTTCTTCAGTGGTAACGCAGGCGGCACCCATGCTCCTATTCTTACCAATGATGCTACAACAGCAACTGGTAACTCATCATTGCCTGCCAATGTTATCTTCCAACAGTTGGCTGCAAGCAGATGGTCTAGAAACTGCGACGACTGCAGCTCAAGCACCAAGACACGCTTGTCAGACGTTGAGTTCGCACTTGGTTGGAACTTCTGGTGCAATGAAGATTACTTAATCGGTCTTCAATTGCGCGCATCTGCTCCTACTGGCAACAAGCCAAGCAGCAGCTACTTGATGGAACCAGTTGTTGGTTCTGGCGGATTCTGGAAGCTCGGTGGTGGTCTTGATTTCCACGCAATCTTCTGGAGAAGTGAGTGTGAATCAAGCAGCTTTGGTTTCTACTTAGATGCTAATATCCAACATCTTTTTGACACCTGCCAAAAACGTACCTTTGATCTTCGTACCAGCGGTACCTCTTGTGTAGTTGGTCAAAACAGCCGTTACATGTTGGCACAACGTCTTGAGCCAGCAACAACCAATAACAACGCATTCCAATTGACCCCAAATGCGTCTGGCCTACAATTTGCAAGCGAATTTGCTCCTGTTGCAAACCTCACCACATTCAATGTTGATGTGAAGGTTTCTGTAGAAGCTGACATAGCTGCTAAGTTTGCCTACACCAACGGTTGTTTCGGTTTCGATTTAGGTTATGAATTTTACGGCCGTAGCTGTGAAAAGTTCTGCCCTAAAACAAACTGTTCTAACGGCGTCGATCCTTTGAACGGCACAACATGGGCACTTAAAGGTGACTCACAAGTGTTCGGTTTCAACACTACTACTCCTACAAGACCTGTAGCGCTTGCTGCAACACAAAGTGCTGCAACAATACACAGTGGTGTTAACAACTTCGCTACTGCTGCTACAGTAAGACAAAACACCGTTAACATTAACACACCAGTGCTTGCAACCAATGCACAGGTTTCTCCAACTGATGTAACAGCACAACGTTCATCATCAACACCAGTTGGCTTAACGCTAGCAGACGTTCAGTTTGAAGGCACACGTGCGATTAGCAACAAGCTCTTTGCACACTTCAACTACTCATGGCGCGACTGTGAAGACTGGACCCCATACCTCGGTATCGGTGGCGAAGTTGAATTTGCAGGTTGTGGATCATGCGGTAGCTCATGCGGTTCATGTGGTAACTCATGTGGCAACACCTGCGCTACATCATGCGCAACCACATGTGCTTCAACATGTGCAACCTCATGCGCTAGCTCATGTGGCTCAACCAACGCAAGCTGCTCACGCTGTGTACCAAGCCAATGGGGTGTTTGGGTTAAAGGCGGCGTGTCGTTTAATTAATGATTTGTCGATTCTATAGATATCTATAGTGACAAACCAAAACTAGTACTAAAGGGCTCAGTCGTAAGACCGAGCCCTTTTTCGTAAATCGAGGGTTGTAATGAAGCAGCTTTTAACACGAGCATTAGTAGGCATCGGCCTGAGCATGACGTGTGCGCACGCGGTTCCTTTTTACATGATGCGCTCACAAAGCGTTAATATCGCACGAGAAATGGTTGGTTGGGAGCAGGAGATTAATCGCTGCTCGGCAGATGATCAGTGGTATAGTAGCTTGAGTGTAACGCCTGAGTATACGCAAAGCTTTAACCCGAACAGCATCACCAAATGCCTGTTTGTGCCCGATCTGTGTCGTGCCGATGATGGAGGACTCCTGTTGCGTATACAAGGTAGTCTGTTTCCCAATAGAATGGCTCAGGCATGGCTTGCCGATTATTTTGGGTTGCCAGAAGATTTTAATGGGAGCATCAGATTTAACCCGCGCATCAGCAATGTTATAGTCGATATTAACTGGTATGTGGGGCTTGATAATCTGCTATCTGGTCTCTATGTTCGTGTGCATGCACCCTTAGTGCGTACCAGTTGGCAGTTGAATCCATGTGAAACGAGTGATAAGGGAGTACGTGGGTATCCAGCAGGTTATTTCACCGGGGCACTAGCATCGGGCATTGATCAGTCAAATGTGGTGCCAAATGGCAACCTAGTCAGTCGAGCGCTCGATTTTTTTAATGGGACCGGTGCGCCCGTTAACTTAGTCAATGACACGTCGGTAGCAACGGGCAACCCATCATTACCGGCCGAAGTTACCTTTCAAAAATTAGCATGTAGTAGATGGTCAACCCATTGCGGTTGCAGTGCCACCACCCAAACGCGTCTATCCGATATCGAAACGGCGTTGGGTTGGAATTTTATCTGTAATGATAGTTGGCTTCTTGGTACATCGGTACGCTTTTCCGCTCCTACCGGTGGCAAGCCATGCAGCTGTTATCTGTTTGAACCGGTCATAGGGTCCGGTGGTTTTTGGAAACTTGGTGGTGGGCTTGATTTTCATGCGGTGCTTTGGAGCAGCGAGTGTGAATCGGAGACTCTAGGTTTTTACCTTGATGCCAATATACAGCATCTGTTCACCACCACACAACAACGTTGTTTCGATCTCTGTGCCAGCAGCACTGCCGCATCAGGGCAAAACAGTCGCTATATGTTAGCGCAACGATTAGAGCCGGTGCCAGCAGATAATCCATATCCGCTCGAGCCGGCAAACAGTAACCATGTTCAGTTTGCCAGTGAGTTTGCGCCGGTGGCAAATATCACCAAAAGTATCGTTGATGTAAAGATTGCCGTGGAAGCCGATATTGCAGCACAATGTGTATATACCAATAACAATGTCGAATGGGATCTCGGTTATAACCTGTACGTACGTAGCTGCGAAAAGATCTGCTTTAAGAGAAGTTGTACGGCTCAAGCCTTAGATGGCGCTACCTGGGCGTTAAAAGGTGATAGTGAAGTATTTGGATTTAGTGCCTTGGTTGGTAACCCTATAGCGCTTGCAGCAACACAAAGCAAAGCGACTATTCATTCTGGGGTTAATAATTTTGCTACCAATATCATAACAAGGCAAAATACGCTCAATATCGACAACCCAGAAGAAAGCACCAACGCTTTTGATGCGGTCAGTGCTATATTGCCACAACGTACCTCAAACCCTAGTGTCGGTATTACCTGTAATGATCTGAATTTTGCAGGAACTCGTGCACTGACGCATAAAATATTTACGCATTTGAGCTATACATGGCATGACACCTGTGACTGGACTCCTTATCTAGGTATCGGTTGTGAAGTAGAGTTTTCTGGCTGCAGTTCATGTGGCGCAACGTGTGGTAAGTCATGCTCCTCATCAGGTGATTCTTGCGGCAAAAGTTGTTTCTGTTGTGTGCCAAGTCAATGGGGTGTTTGGGTGAAAGGTGGGGTGTCTTTTAACTAAAGCACATGCGCGCTTGTGCACGCGAGGCATAGCTATTGCTGCCAAAGCTTGTGTGTGCGGTAGCGGCGGGAGTACTGTTTAGTATGAACTTATGAACGGATGAGCTTTTTACGGCATATAAGGACGGTTACCATGATGCACATGAGATCTTTCGCGATACTGAGTCAATCTTGGTCTGGGTTCACATTGTTTTTTCTCTTGTTGGTGCGTGTATGCTCTGTGCAGGGCAATCCATTCTATGATTTTCGATCACAAAGTGTGAACCTTGCACGAGATGTGGCGGGGCGACAGCTCTTTATGGCCGACTGTGGCGACGGATCGATGCGTGGCTTTATGACGCTTACGCCCGCCTATACGCAATCCTTTAGAGGGGACAAAATAGCCGCCTGTTTATTTGGCAACACGGTTAACACGGACTGTACGCCGGGAGTTATTCGGGTGCAAGGTAGCTTAGTAGATCGTAGGGATCCATTAGCATGGCTTGCAGATTATTTTGGTCTGCCAACCGATTTTGATGGTTCATTGTTCGTAAATCCACAGATCAAGACATTTCTGCTCGATTTTGGTGGGTATGTAGCGCTCGACAATCTGCTACAAGGGCTCTATGTCTGGGTGCATGCACCGTTGGTGTGCACGCAGTGGGATTTAAATCTGTGCGAACGCAGCAGTAAGGGCGTTGCAGGGTATCCTGCAGGCTATTTTAATGCAATTGCCACAGGCACAGAGCAAGCCTATCGTGGTGCCGACAACAATGAACTACTTTCCTGCGCACTGGATTTTTTAGGGCGCAAGCAGGTTCCCAATCTCGGTCCTGACACGAGGATGCATCCTTTATGTTGCAGCAGACTCTCAAATGCTGATCATGCACGTAAAAAAATAGGTATAGCCGATCTGCTTGCAACGGTAGGATGGAATTTTGTCTGCGCTCCTGATTACCATATGGGCATTACGCTCCATCTGTCGGCACCGGCTGGCAACAAGCCTGATCCTGACTTTCTGTTCGATCCTATTATTGGTTCAGGTGGGCATTGGAAGTTGGGTGCAGGAGCTCATATGCATGTAGCGCTTTGGAGGAATGAACAGGATACGGCAGAGCTAGGATTCTATCTCGACGGGTATGGACAACATCTTTTTAACGCAACGCAAAAACGGTGCTTCGATCTATGTGGTAAGCAGAACAGTCGTTATATGCTTGCATCTCGCCTGGGGTCAGAGCAAGCAACGCCTTCATTGGTTGCACCGTGCAATACCGGGTTGTCATTCCAGAATGAGTATGCTCCTGTCGCTTTTTTGACCGCCACACAGGTTAATGTGAGTGTTGCTGTAGAAGGAGATTTTGTAGCGACGCTTGTCCATCGTTACAAAGGTGCCAATTTTACGTTGGGGTACAATTATTGGGTACGAACGTGTGACCGTATTTATCAGAAAAATAGATGTTGTCCGCTGCGCCTTGAATCGGAGCGATGGGCATTAAAAGGGGATGCGCAGATGATAGGGTTTGAAGAGTTTACGAATAACCCTGTGCGTCTTGCGGCAACCGAATCGAATGCCACTATAACCACCGGTACGAATCTGTTTACCGATTCTACCAGCAGAGCTAATAATGGTATTGATCATCCCTGTGCCGCTATGACAGAGGCAGAAAACGTTGTTGATCTGCCTAACAGTGTCAGCGAAACAAAAAGCTCAAATCCGCCGGTATTGTTAACCTACAGTGATGTTAATTTTTCGGGTACGCAAGGCTCAAGCAATAAGATTTTTGCGCATATTGAGTATGCGTGGGACTGGTGTGACAAGCTATCGGGACATCTTGGTATTGGTGGCGAAGTTGAATTTACGAATCAAGATCTATGCCAGGATGATTGCAATGTTGGCTGCAAAAAGGTATGCAATGGGTGTGCTAAGCCTGGGTCTTGTGAGTTTTGTGCGCTTAACCAATGGGGTTTATGGATCAAGGGCAGTATACAGTTTGATTAAAAACTCTTGTGAGCTCTATTGATCCTGTAGTACCGTAAACGTGTCCCGAAGTAGCCTTCTCCTATGTTCTACGAATTTTCGAAGAACACGTCGGCGAAGTCGGATAGTCAACCGCGTTCAGCAGGAGAATCGTCATGAAAAAATTGTATCTACTCGTTGCCGTCTATGCGTTGGCACTGACGTGTCATGTGCACGCGATTTTTGTTGCACTGCAAGGCCAAACATTCCTGAGTCCACGATCACAAGGTACCGATGCTGCGCGTGATATTGTCGGTTGGCATGAAACGATCAACCCGGTTGGCAAGCAGGGGTGGTACCAATCATGGGCAATAACGCCATCATATGAACGTTCATTTCGCGATAACCAATTGGCAGAATATTTCTTTGGCGCGAGCGTGTTAGGTATCTCCGGCAGCCAAGTCGAGACACGCAAAGAGACTGATCTGTTGGCAGATTATTTTGGCTTGTCACCCAAGTTTCAAAGCGTTGTGTGTGTAAAGCCGGAAGTGCAAAATGTGGTGACCGATTTGGCATGGTATGGGGGGCATAATAATTTTTTTGCATCAGTACATGCGCCGCTTACCTGGACTAAATCGATCGTTGATCTGCATGAGAATGTATTTGATCCTGGTTGCTCAACGCCATTTCCAGCAGAATATATGGACTTTGCATCGGTCGTTGCGCCATACAACTGTTTTTCAACTGCCGTTCGCGGTACAGAATCATATGGCCAAGTAGAGCGGTTACGTTCTGGAAAAATCGGTTGTCCTCATACCAAATGGGGCTGTGCTGACGTTCATATCAATGTTGGCGGTTATGCGGTAAAAAATGAACGGGGACGATGTGGTCTTATGGGGCGCTTGGTCATTCCAACGGGCAACCGTCCAGACAACGAGTTCTTGTTTGAGCCGGTTGTTGGTAATGGCCGACACGTAGAGCTCGGTTTTGGTGTTACTGGCGCAACGCTGGTGTGGGAGCAGGATGGCGAGCAGCGTGTCGATGTGCTTATCGATGCCAATGTTATGCACTTTTTTAAAACGCACCAAAAACGCTCTTTTGATCTGATCGGTACGGGCACATGGCAGCGTGTTGGCAACTGGGGCAGCCGTTACATGCTTGCTAAAAAATTTAATGAGGACGGCAACTATAGTGGTGTTACACTACCATTAATTAACGCCACTACCGTGCCCGTTGATATACGGGTGACCATCCAAGTTGATATGGTGCTCATGCTTGCCTACACCTACAAAGATCTTGGCATCGATCTTGGTTATGATGGTTGGGTTCGTAGTAAAGAGCATCTAAGCTGTCCGTGTTTTCCAGAGAAAACCTATGCGCTGAAAGGCATACAAAATGTAACTGGCCTTGGCATGCTCAGTAACGCAACGCAAAGTCATGCAACGATCAATGGTAATCTTTTTGCTGATCAAGCATTGCTTGAGGACGACCCATCGCCGATCTTTATACGGCAACATGATCTGAATGTCTATTCAGCTGAAGCGCCACTGGCCTATTCACACAAGATATTCTGGCATATCTACAAGAAATGGTATGAAGAGTGCCCGATGCAGGCACATTTCGGTTGGGGCGGATTTGTTGAATTTGAAGGGCAATTGCCAAACCATCTGCAAACGAACCGCAGCAGTATTTCGCAATGGGGTATGTGGCTCAAGGCTGGTGTCGCCTATTCGTGATAGATTTTTCAGGTTTGCTTCCCTTGAAAACGACCCATTGACAAGATTTCAATATGAATTAAAATCATAATTGTACCTAACTTTCAAAGCTTTTACGGCTCAAAAGGAACGATTATGATAAAACCTATTGTCACTACAGTATTATTCGTGGCCCTTTCACTGGTCTTTGGCAACGTAGAGGCGGTTACAACCTCTATCCCTGGAGTAACATACGAAAAGGTTGGTGGCAGCCTAGTAATTACTAATAATTCCAAGGAGCCTGTTACGCTCGCCCTAGCCACACAAAGTATGGATGGTTTTCCATACAGGAGTCATGGTTGTTTGGTAGAAATACCAGAGACTACTCCCGAACATGTACGGCGCAAAATTTTAGCTCAACACGTGGCTGAGCACCGTCACTTTCTTGATAGTCTGAAGTCAAAACAGACATCCGATTGGTCTAGTTTGCACAGATTAGCATTAGCTGGCGGATGTCTTGCAGCTACGAGAATGGCAGCATTTGCGTTGCCTGCTTTAATAGCGCCTGCAGTTCCTGAAGCTCCTTTGCACCCTGATCTGGGTGGTTAAAATCATCTGAAATATTTTATGAAGTCTGAACACCGGTTATGAAATGGGTATACAGCCATGCAGAGCTCAACGCTAAAAGACGCCAACCAAGCGACAACAACTAAAAAAGTAATTGCTTCTATCATCTGTAAAGAAGACAAAGTTCTCATAGCGCAACGCGCAAAAAAGGACGAGTTTTGCGGCAAATGGG
>CAZHJT010000017.1:0-13647 GCA_964533545.1 uncultured Pseudomonadota bacterium
AAGAAAAAATTTTGTTATCTTGGGTCATCCCTGCGCAGGCAGGGATCCATGCTGTCAGCTTATTCCCTATAAATTTGCTTTGAAAGTAATCTTTAACCAGAAAAGTAAAACCCCAAAAATTACTCACCTATCTGATATGCATAAGTTTGCTAAACGTTTAATTTTGTAGAATTATCAACAGCATGGATCCCCCGACTACGCTTATCCGGGCTTTCAGGCTCGGCAAGCTTCGCCGCGCAGGCTGCCTGCGCCGTGTCCGGCATAGCCTTTGGCGACGACGGAAGGGATGACCCGCTTGTGGATATTACTTGTTTTAGCGGCTTGATTAAATTTAGTTCACAAGATCTAGCTCTTGCTTCATCTCTATAAAAGACTTTATACTCATGTACAAAGTTTAGCATACACAACGTAGAAGGGAGTTAGGGCACACGTATGACCACTGATACCATAACACAGGATATGCCTGCTATTGATGCCGTATCGACGAGCATTGATACAGAAAGTACACAAGGTTTTTTCCACACAGCGTTTCAAGATTTTTCATTCGATTCTCTGCTTGCAAAAGTACATCTCACGCGTGAAGCGCTGCTTGAGATAGCACTCTGTTTTGGTGCCGGTTTTTTGCTTGGCTTTTTGTTCAAAAAATATAGCCATTATTTTTTTGCTTTGGCATTTTTCATGGGCGCTTTATGGGTAGCAGATTACTACGCCATAATAAGCCTGACCGTCAATGTTTCTATGATAAAATCGTTTCTTGGTTGTTCGGCATTGCCTGCTGATGCTACCATGCTATCCTGTTTGGTAAGCACGGTGCAAGAGCATGTGCGCGCTACGGTAAGTTTTATAAGCGGTTTTGTTCTTGGTCTTTGGGTTGGTTAATAAGGAGGCGTAATGACACCGCGTGAACAATTTATTCATGATCTTTCGGCAATACTGGTTAAAAAAGGCTCGTTAACCGAGAAGAATGCTGTCGAGATTCAGCAGGCATTTGAAGAGTCACCTTCAGACAGCTACCATGCTTTTTTGCTCGATGAAGGGTTTGTGGATCGTGAAGATCTTTTGGCTGCACTCAGTACCTATTACAATGTGCCTTCATTTGAGGCGCAGGGCTATTTTTTTGATGAGATCCTTGTACGGGATTTCCCAAAAGATGTTCTCTTACGTCATGCTGTTATTCCCTTAAAAATAGAGTCAGGAATACTGTTCTTGGTTGCTGCCGATCCACAAGAGCCTGATCTTGCCGTTGTGCTTGGTCATTATACCAATGCAGAGATGGTCTTTTTTGTTGGGTTGCGCGAATCGATTTGTGATGCGGTCAAAGAGTTCTATGACATCTCGCTGATGGAAGAAGAACAGGACGAGGACTTGCGTGAAGAGTTTGAGCAAGAACGGGATGAGCATCGCATTGTTGATAGCGAAGATGAAAATGAAGGCTAGTTAGGACAGTGAGCGCCTAGAGGGGATTCTGTGATGAAGCCTAGAGACTCAGAACAGTTTCCGATTATTCAGTTTGTTGATCTGATTATTCGCGCCGCCATTGAACAACGTGCATCAGATATTCATTGTGAACCAACGGATCAAGGATTGCGCATACGCTATCGTATTGATGGCGTATTGTGTGATCGTGAGCTGGTTTCCTTGGCCAAGATGGCTCATCTGTTGGCGCGCTTAAAAGTATTGGCCAATCTCGATATTACTGAACGGCGTATACCGCATGATGGTAAGTTCACCGTTATGCATGCCGGTCAGCCTATCGATATTCGTGTGTCAACATTTCCGTCAGTATGTGGCGAACATATAGTTATTCGTATTCTTGATCGCTCGCGCGCATTTCTTACCCTTGAACAGTTGGGGCTTCATGAGTCAATGCAACAATCATGCATGGAGCTTTTTCACCAATCGAGCGGTTTTTTTCTTGTTACCGGTCCTACTGGTTCGGGTAAAACGACAACATTGTATGCCGCACTTGCGGCAATAAATGATCCGGGTAAACATGTTATTACCTTAGAGGATCCCGTTGAGTACCAGGTTCCTGGGGTTACCCAAGGGCAGATTCAACCGGAGGTTGGGTTCACTTTTGAAAAGGGGATACGCGCAATTCTGCGGCAAGATCCAGACATCATCATGATCGGTGAGATTCGCGACTCACAAACGGCTCGTATAGCATTGCAAGCCGCGCTTACAGGACATTTAGTCTTAAGCACGCTGCATACGATCGATGCAGCCTCAGTGATCGCCCGTTTAATGGATATGGGTATAGAGCCTTTTTTAATTACCGCAGCATTGACGGGCGTTTTAGCACAGCGATTGGCACGTTCATTATGTACCCATTGTCGTTTTGAACGTGTGCCGACGGCAGACGAGCGATTGCTTCTCGAGCGCTTGAACTGTTCGCTCGAGCGTGTATATGCTGCTCCTGGCTGTGATCACTGTTTCGGATTAGGATACAAAGGGCGCGTGGGTATCTTTGAGCTGCTTGTTATGACGGAAGAATTGCGTTCACTCATCATACACCGAGCATCGGCCGATGTTATTAAGGCCGCTTTGCAGGCACAAGGCATGAAAACGCTCATCGATGATGGCATTGACAAAGTTCGTCGTGGTATACTTTCGCTAGATGAATGCGCACGCGTAGTTCTTTAATATAAAACTCTATCAAAAAAGGAGACTGAAGATGTCATGCAAATGTGGTAAGCAAGGGTGTGGTTGTAAAGGTTCATGTCATTGTGCGCCAGGCTGCTCATGTGCTTCTTGTAAAAAGGCTGTCGGCTGCGGATGCAAGCCTGGTTCATGTAGCTGTGGTAAACAATGTGCATGCGGATCGGCATGTTCATGCGGTGCTTGTGGTAAATAATAGAGGTAGATTTCTATGAATAACCTTTCAGCGCACGAGCTTAAAAAAAAGATGGAAGAGGTGTCAGGCCTTTTGGTAATCAATGTATTATCTGCCGATTCCTTTAAAGATTGTCATATCACCAGCTCGGTCAATATTCCGTTGGCGGAACTTGAAGGGCAGTCGAAAGAGTGGCCTAAGCATAAAAAGGTTGTTGTGTATTGCGCGCAAGCCACGTGCCCTCTCAGCCGTCAGGCATATGAGCTGCTTACCAAGCTTGGTTTTGAGAATATCTTCATTTATGAGGGTGGCATTAAAGAGTGGCATGAGAAAGGGTTGCCGACGCAGGGAGCCTGCCGGGCGGATTATTTGCAGTAATGGTACGCAGCTTAAAAACGGTATTTTCTTTCGTTATCTTCTGAGTTTTCTCGCTCACCCAGACTCTCTTTTGATTTAGTAATCCCCGCCTTGAGCGGGGATCTATGTTGTGAAATAAAAGATCCGTCATTAATTTTTCAAATAATCCTCAACATCTTCACGTGTTTCATAGGCGTAGTCTACTTCATACTGTTTTGCTGCGCGGAATAAAGCCGTTAGCATGGATTCTGCCATAGAGTTATCCTTGCCCAAACGGAATTTGATATACTCTGGTTGTAAAGCGCTTATGGCGTCCATTTCTTTTTTCATTATATCTTTGTATGGTTGTCGGCCTTCTTTTGCAAGAAGCTCCTCGCGAGATTTGTAGTAAGGAGTATCAACGATGTTTTCTGGCAACTCGTGCTTTTGTATAAACGTCCTAACGTTACTTGAATCCCTCGTAAAATGAACGTGACCAGGGTAAGTGATATTTAACAATAAGGCTCTTAATGTTAGGGCGTTTTGCATCTCTTCACTGAGATTTGGTGTAGCCTTCTTAGCAGGAGACCTTTTTTCTTGAGTAAAGACACTAGGCGTTGTAGCGTGTGATGCTGTTTTCGCGAGACTAATTGAACCATCGGTAGCTACTTTAATATAATATTTCTCAAATATAGTAGTAAGGTTTTCTATCTCGGCTTGTTTTAGCACTTTTATTTGGAATTCACCTTTGCCTTTTTGTACTGCTATTGTGGATGGCACTCTTGAGTAGATAGGTAAATATTTTTCATTATCACCGTTATTCGATGTGACTATTATTTTCTTCAATATGTACTTATCTATATCCCCAGTTCTAAGTTTGGAGGGCGTTAATGCTTCTCCGCTGAGAATAGTCCATGTTTCTGATGACTGCGGGAGCTTGATTGCTATTTGTTCAGTAGAGCGGGGTTCAGATTTTTGAGTAATAGGCTCATCTTTGATGATGGTAACAGAAGGAGTAAAAGCAATTGGATTATTGCGATCAGTATTCAGCGTTGCGGAGAGATTTTTGACTTGTTTAAATTTTCTTACGATAGCGGTATATTCCGTCCCATTAGGACCATAATGTATGAGATTGTAAGGAGTATTAGTGAAATCGAATTGCAGTTTGTCAGTGAGCAACCCATCAGTATTTTTTTTAAATTTTGATTTTGCTATTTCTTTCCCTAATTTCTCGGCTCTATCTTGTAGCCTTCCTTCATATTCATATATAGTCACTTTCCATTCTTGCCCATCTTCTGGTTTACTAACTTTTTTTAGTTTTTGGGGTGCGCCAAATGTTTGAAAGGTGCATGCTCCAAGCATAATTACAGCCAGCGTGGTCACAGGTAACTTCATAATGATCCTTTTAGAATATTTGGTGTAAAATGTGGTGTACAATCTTTATCAAAAGATAGCGTTAGATTTTCTACATGTTCAAATGGATAAACTATGCGTTGGCAGACAAACCCTTGGTCTATGTTCTTATTGTCAGTAATCACTATTTGATTTGCTATATTATTATTTTCGCCAAAATCGAAATATAATTTGTTGGTCAGGAATCCATCAGTATCTCTTTTAAAGGTAGATCTTGATACAAGATCAATCTTGTTTCGACCATCCCATTGATATATGGAGACTGTCCATTCTTTTGCAATACGATTTTTTTGATTTTCTGCAGGCTTGCTGACTTTTTTTATTTTCTGTATTGCAGGCTGCGTTACCTGAACGCTGCAGATGGCGAGTGCCATTGCAGCCAATGCATACCGCATAGTCATCTTTACCTTCATGATTACCTCTTTTTTACCAGTTAATCCCATTCGGAGGCATCTACATCTTCTTCAGCTTCTTCCTCTTCTATAACCTTTCTGCGCTCCTCTATCTGTTTTTGTAAGTCTGAAGAAATGCCACTAGAGCCACCTTTTGATGCAGGCGTTGATTTCGGTTCAACGGTTACCTTTTTTAACGTCTTGCCTGACTTTATTTGCTCGAGCAGATCACTGCGTGGTGTAGACTCTTTTGGTGATGCAACTGGTGATTTAACGGCGGTCGGCTCCACGAAAGGCGGTGCCTTAGGAGCACGAGGTTCTGCAGTGACGGTTGATTCCTCGAAAGGGGGTGCTTCGGGTGCAACAAGCTCTTCAGTGGCTGGCGTGGTTGGCTCTGGAGCTGTCGGCACCATGTCTGGAATTATTGCCGATATATTCTTTTGATCGCCTGTTTTAGCGCTGTCTGTGTTCGGTTTTTTTAAGCGAACTTTAATGAATGCCGTGGAACCAAAAAGTTCTATTTCAGTACCCAGCGGAGCCTGAGCTGCTGTGATATTAGGAGCGCTGCCGATCTTCGTTTTTGCCTGTCTGGTTGTGTAATACACAGATATTGTATTAGGGCCCTTATCGAAATCGAAAAAAAGACCTTTGACGCTAGCGCCGGCATTTGCTTTTGTAATAGCAGCATGTGATATTGTACGCCCCTTGTTATCTTCAACAACTATTTCCAGTGATAGAGCAATCTCATTACGGTTGCGCGTTTCTGCTTGTTGGCGCGCTGCCTCGACGTTCTGTGTCCAACAGAGTGCTGGCAAAAGGCACAGAGCGCTCAAGATACTACATTTCATGTCTATTCCTTTTTTATTCGTTGGTTATTGGTTTAACTAACTCTTTGGCCTATGTTCTCAGCACGTAACGATCTATTTTTAAGCGCTTGGTAACGGTGATGTTCGATAAGTGTTGCCGTACCATCTGCGTTAATAATCATAACCGGGTTGGGACCTGCAGCTTTTATAGCGTCAGGCCGTATGATCGAGGTAGTGGGAGTTTCTGCTGCGCGGGGGTTTTTGTACACAAAAACATAGGTTGGGCGATTTCGCAACAGTAAAAGCTCTTTGGAAGATATAATCGTTGATGATGATAACATATGCTCATTACGCGCCCCGCGTTGCGGTGAGTCGGTTGTTTGAATCGACCAGGTTTGTGTATGTGTGGCTGGGTCTGCTTTATACGCTGTAACAGAGAGAGTGCATTGCCTGAATTGCATTTTGGCGTACAGCAAGGGCGCATGAAGATGCAGTGTGCACATGGCGATCAGGACTATTATTCTTTTCATCAGTTCCATCCATTTTTTTTATGCGGCGCTGTTACTTTGTGTACTTATAGATAGTAGTTGTTTCTTTACGTTCTTTATCGAGAACAACAGCTTTATCAGGGTAGAACATAAGCCCATATCCTTGTGGTAGTTTACCAGCCTTGATGGTGAAGCTTCCTAGAAGAGTTCTGCTGTCAGAAAAGTTCTCTAATACTTTGATAGTATTGCTGTTGTAGGGCCGCAGTACAGGATCCGTATCCTCTTTTTTGTTCAAGCGAACATACAGTCTTGTTGTGTTCTCTTTAAACGTTGCTTTTGCTATCTGTTCTGGTTCACTACTGCTATCAACAACTTGGACTATATATTCTTGATTTTTATTGGGTTTATATGATTTTACCTGCTGTTTTTTCGGAAGCACAACAAACGGTATGATGGTAGGTTTTCCTGTTGCATCTTTGCCGATATGCAATTCTCTATTGCTAAGGTCTGACGCTTTCAATCTTTCGCTGCCGATTATTGGTTTGCCGTCTACCTCTATTGTGGCTTCAATGGTGACTATGCTGGTATCATTATCTGTTGCAACATAAGAGAGTTTTTTTGTGTTTTTAAAAAACTTGACCGGTTTTTGAGGTGTTGTGCGAACGGCTGTTCCTTCTTGTTTTAACGATACGGTAATTGGAGTTGTGATACCGATTTTGTTCACTATATTTATATTTTCTAATGTTGCTGCTGCCTGGCTTGAGCCAGCATAAAAGATGATCGCTAGAAAGATGGTCGCACTACGTAGAATCTGCTTCATATCTATAGTCCTATTTTTTACTCATTTTTTACTATTACGCCAAATCATCACGTACAATGGTAATCACATTGTTCTGGTCGATAGCCAGAATATCAGGTTCGCCATCCCCATCAATATCGGCGGCAGCGAGCACCATAAAGGCGGTATCATTAGCAAAGGCTTGGCCAAGATGGCTAGCAGAGGTGTTGAGCTTGCCAGTGCAATAGCCGGTGCATTCACCGCCATGGGCAAACCCATACGTATAATTAAAATGCTCGTTGGCGCCGCCGGTGGTATACCCTTGTGGCTTCCAGCCAAGACCATCGGGACCGTTCAGTGATTGTGCGTAGCGTCCGTGCTCGGCATGATACAGTTGCTGTGCCGTATAGATGGAATGGAGATTGGCGTATGCTTCGGTACGTTTTGCCTTGCCCATAAAGGTTGCAAAGCTTGGAATGGCTACCATGGTAAGAAAGGCTATGATGGCAACCGCTATCATCAGCTCAACAAGGATAAACCCTTTTTTCATATCTCTGCTCCACAATTGGTAACCTCGAAAAGGCCGTTCCTGGCTATTCTACCTAGAAACTACCCAAAAGAGTCAAGAGATCGGTTAAAAAGGGGAGAGCAGATTGCACACAGGGATAGGTGAGCAGGTTAGAGATTGGACGCGAAAGAGGGGTCGTTAAAAAAACGACCCCTCTTATAATCTCAACTAAATGGAGAGCTCTTGGTAAAAAACCTCAGAGATCAAATTAGTAGCGGTTGTTTCCGCCAGAGTATCCGCCGTTGCTGCCATTGCCGCCGCGGAAGTCACGACGAGGAGCGCGTGGAGCATCGCTGCGTGGACGAGCTTCGTTTACACGAAGAGGACGACCTTCAAGTTCAACACCGTTAGCGCCTGCAATAGCCGCTTGACCTTCTTCATCAGATGGCATTTCAACGAAAGCAAAGCCACGAGCTTCACCGGTGAAACGGTCTTTGATGATGCGTGCGCTTGATACGCGACCAAAACGTTCAAAAAGGGCCTTCAATTGTTCTTCAGTAGCTGTACGTGATACGTTACCAACAAAAAGATTCATAAAAAATCACTCACAAATAGATTACAGATATATAATAAACAAAGGTAAATTTCAAAAAAAAACTGAAAAAACTTGAGGGGTCGGGCTATCCTTTCTTCCACAAAATGGTTACTAACTAGAAACAGTCTACTCTTTCTTAAGCAAAACTACTAGAGGGGTTTATAGAGTCTTTTAGATTTTTACCTCTTCCAGAGTCAAGTCTTTGTTCGGGACATAGAGTTTTTGTAGGTACTCTACGGCCTTGTGGCGGTTGTTAACCAGGTTTGGAGTAGTTGTTTGGGCGTTGCCGAGCATGTTGATGAGGGTCAAGCAGCCTCTAAACTGATTATCTTTATTGAGCATCTCTTTGGCGCGCTCTGTCCAATTTTTTTCCTTGCTGGGCGCTTTTTTAGGTTTAGCATCATCTTTGTGTCCTTCTGGTTTGATTGAGTTTGGTAGTGCTGACTCACGCCCATAGAACGTATTAAACCAGGTCATCTGCTCAGTAGGGGGGAACTCGCGGTCTATAACAAAATCAGGTTCAATGCCGGTGCCTTGAATACAGACATCATGCAATAAATAATATAATGAGGTGGTTATCTTTACCGCACAGTTATTGGCTACGGGGATAACCTCTTGGACTGAACCTTTGCCAAAGCTGCGTGAGCCTACGATGAATACCATTAAGCCATGTTGTGCTTTGGTGCCCGCTTTCTTAGCCAGCTCCTGGGAATGCTCTTTTAACGAGCCTGCTAAAATTTCTGCAGCCGATGCGGTGTAGTTGTTAATAAGAATAAAGATGGGCAATTGAGCGTTAGCAATTGGTGAGCGCTCTGTTGTGTAGGTTTGCGTTATATTGTTCTTTTTATTCTTTGTAACGACGACAACGCTTTTGTTCTGTAGGAAAAGGCCGGCGATGTCGATTGCTGAGTTCAGTAGACCGCCTGAATTGTTGCGCAAATCAAGGACGAGCGCTTTGGCATTCTTCTTTTTCGATTGCTCAAGCAGCTCTGTGATCTGTTTTATTGAGTTTTCAGAAAAGGTAAGCAGCGAAAGATAATACACATTCTGATCGGGTAGATAAAAACAGGCAGAACTTTGTTCCTTAATGACATCACGGGTGATATCAAATTGGAGCAGATCAGGTTGCCCTTCACGCATAACCTTGACATGTACTTTGGTATGTCGCTGCCCGCGTAACTTAGCCATTGCCTCATCGGTGGACATATCCTCAAGCGATGCCCCATCGATTTCGATGATCTTGTCGAGCGGTTTGATGCCAACACTATCAGCAGGCCCTTGTCCAATCGTATCGACAACCAATAAGAATTTATCTTTCTGTTGGCGCGTAGCATCTAACACAATGCCGATGCCAAAAAATTCACCACTGGTCGCTTCCAAGATAGCTTTATAGGTTTTTGGGTCTAAGAAATTCGAATGGGGGTCAAGGCAGGACAAAAAATTATCGATAGCCTTGATCATACATTTTTCCGCATGTTCTGTTTGATAATGCTTTTCATGTGTAAGGTGCATGACCTGCGCAAAGGTCCTTGACCAGTTGTACATCGTTTCATCAAAAGGAACCGTTGTCTCGCTGTCTTTCTTCGTATCGGCAGCTACGGGAGTAGCAGATGGTGCAGGGTGAATAAAGGTGGTTAATAAGCCACTTAGTACGAGAAAATTATGCCAACGCTTCATGGGGATCTCCTTATTTTAGTAGAATTTTGCCTAGTCTAGTCATACTTTCTTATGAGTGCAACCTGCGCATGAGGGCATAATGATGTTGATAAAAAAAAAGATCGTACGATCATTGGTCTGTCTTCAGCTGGTTGCCTATGCCGGTTTTTATTATTACGGTGACCAAGGGTTGCGTCAGATAAACCAGATGAAGATGGCCAATGTCGGTGCGGGTCAGCGGGCAGCAGGAGTAGAACAAGAGATTGCGACCTATGAGCATGAGCTTGCGCAATGGAATGATTCTGCTTTTTACAAAGAAAAAATGGCGCGTGAGCAATTGCAAATGGCTCGCTCGACCGATATGGTCTTTTATTTGACAGACACTAGAGCAAGCCAGTACAGTAATGCTGCTCGATAAGTATCGTCGCATTGCGTTTACTTTGCATAATAAAGGATATATATTGCCATGGCTTTTACCCAAGCACCATTACCCTACGCTTTTGATGCTCTTGAACCATATATTGATGCACGCACCATGGAAATTCATTATACCGCACATCATGCCGGTTATGTTGCCAAGCTAAATGCTGCACTCGAAGCATATCCCGAGCTCATGGCACAACCAGTTGAAGCGTTGGTGCGCTCCTACCCAGATTTGCCAGAAGCAGTGCGTACTGCCGTCAGAAATCAAGGGGGCGGACATTATAACCATACCTTTTTCTGGTCGATCATGACTCCGGGTGGCAAAGCTGAATCACCGTTTATGTTGCAATGCATAGAGGATAGGTTTCAGACATTTAAGGATTTTCAAAAGGAATTCGAAGCAAAGGCGGTCAGTGTGTTTGGCAGTGGCTGGGCGTGGTTGTGTGTTACACCACACCATACGCTTGAAGTCGTGGCGACCTCTAATCAAGATTCACCGATCACCAATGACCTTACGCCTATTTTGGGCCTTGATGTCTGGGAGCATGCTTATTATTTAAAATACCAAAGCAAGCGACCAAGTTATATTGATGCATGGTGGCATGTGGTTGATTGGGCAAAAGTTGAAGAGCTGTACCGCCAGGCGTGCGATAAAAAATAACGTCAACAGTAATTGGCTATGCCGGCGGTTTGACCTCTCTGGCTCAACCTGTCTCGGCATGGAGTCATCCCGGCGCAGTGAATTGTTGAAAGTCAATAAATTTTTACATCGCTCTTGGGTCATCCCCGCGACTTGTCCGTCGAAGTCTGCCGAGCCGGAAGGCCCGGATAGACGTAGTCGGAAGGCGGGGATCCATGCTGTAAAGTTATTCCATTTACCGTGCTAACTTAGGCGGCATTCAGATTGCCGTTCGGCTGGAATGAGTGGGTAAACGGTAACATGCGTTAATCCGTGGACAACAACTAATCTAGATAATAACAATTTTGCCGACACGTGTGACTCGTTGGGCACGATGGTGGCGCCTACTAGATCTCTGATTGTGGTAGTTCTGCGTATTCGTTTTGCTGCTTTAGCTTCTAGAGCGGCAACTTCGTCTTGAGTGGTGGCAAGATGATGGAGCGACGCTGACCAGCGCAGTAGAGGCTCTGGTCTCCATTGGCTAAAATAATCGGTTATTATGGGGTCTAATGAGTCTTGATAAGCATCATGTTTTTTATATTGGTGCGCTATCTCTAGTATTGATTGGCCATTGCTACAGTGTTCTTTGATAGAGGCTGTAGCTATAGCAGGATTAAGTGGCGCTATATCTCTCGGATCAGTTACTTGTGCACCATCTGAATCTGCATAGTTCAGCGTTGTAGGTTTGCCTAACCGTACAGTACGAGCAATGGAGAAAGTTTTTGATGATGGCGAATCTGAGCAGACTACTGCGCTACAGATAAAAAGGAGTGAACTTGCCGCGAGTTTGTAGTTGTTCATACAGTTCCTTTAATTGGGTAATGACGTGTAACAAAAGTGCTTTAATCTGGGGCGCATACTACATTCTATTTTTTTAATTGTATAGGTTCATGTCGCGTTAGCTAACTGGGCAAAGTGAGCATCCTGTTGATTCTTCTCTATGCGCAACCAGTGTGCATGGGTATCTGTCAACGTGACTGCGTCCGTCAACAACAATGAGCGTCGATGAACTATCTTCATGGTGCGGTTGAATAAAGAATGCAGCATGTACGCAGGTCTTGTTTGGTATCCGTTTCTCTCCAAAAGCAGCTCTGAGCAATGCGGTGCGTGTGGCATAGGTATGCAGATCATTTTCATGCGCTTGTTGGAGAGCAACCCGTTCGATATCGGTCAGCGGGCCAGGGCATGCACTATGATCGTTCGATACCAACAGCGTATTGTGAGCCTCATCCAATGTATATGTGCTCTTTGTGTGAGGTGAGTGATGCTCAATGGTAAATGAGCTGAGGAGACGGCGCCTTGTCTGTTCTGGGCTTATATCTATATGTATACAGGTTTTGGGGGAGCTTGCGGCAGGTTGTTCATATGCCAATCGTGTGCGGTCGCCAACATGAAATGTATAGCCGCCGACGGTAACGGTAGAGGGTGCATCAAGTGTAGTAGTATCCTCTGCGCTGCTTGCAATGAGAGGGAGTAGGGTCGTGCAGATAACAACCAGTGTCCGCATATTCATAGAGGCTCCTTTGTCTATTTATACCCATGCGTACCATGCTTTATCACTCATGATGGTGATCGTAGAATAGTTCACCTTCTTCGTCTAGTCTTAATCTGTTCAGGTATTAGTTTGTCGCGTAGGATGGATTTCCCAAGAGCTCTCTTTTATACTGGTTGGATATAGACAGATTTTACTTTTATCGAAATGAAAACATATGAACGATCAGATCAAAAAAACCCACGATGCAGCGCAGCAAGAACAGACCGTTTCAGCTGAATATATGGTGAGATGTGACAAGGTTGCGCGTATGCGTCAAGCGGGTATTGAGCCATGGGCTGCAACGCAGGAGATTAATGCTACCTGCGCAGCGGTCGTTGAGCAGTACGTTGGCGAGGGCGAGTATGGTAACTATACCGTCTCGGGCCGCTTGCTGACTATTCGTGAGCATGGTAAAACGATATTTGGCACAATACAGGATGCATCGGGCAAGCTTCAGGTCTATCTGCGCAAAGATGATCTTGGCGACCAAGCGTTTCAACAGTTTAAAGATTTTATTGATGTCGGTGATATCGTCTGGTTTGCAGGTCCGTCATTTCGAACAAAAATGGGTGAGGTAACGATCAAGGTTGCTCAGTTTAAACTGCTCAGCAAATGTTTGCATCCATTGCCAGAAAAATTTCATGGCCTTGCTGATATAGAAACGATTTATCGTCAGCGCTATTTGGACCTTATCACCAACGGTGAAAGCAAGAAGCGCTTTGTCCAGCGCTCGCACATCATAGCTTTTCTACGTCGCTTTTTAGATGAACATCAGTATACCGAAGTCGAGACGCCCATGTTGCATCCTATACCAGGTGGTGCTGCTGCACGTCCCTTTGTCACTCATCATAACGCATTGGATGCTGAATTTTATTTGCGTATAGCGCCGGAATTATATCTGAAGCGATTGGTTGTTGGTGGCATTGAGCGCGTGTATGAGATCAATAGAAATTTTAGAAATGAGGGTATCTCAACACGCCATAACCCAGAATTTACGATGCTTGAGTATTACACGGCCAATGCTGATTATGTCCAAGCAATGGACTTTTTGGAGCTCATGCTACGATCCGTTGCACAGCAGGTAGCAGGTACGCTTGAGCTTTCTTATGGAAGCCAGCTGCTCGATTTTGGCAAACCGTTTCAACGGCTGTCGATGAAACAGGCAGTTATCACCTATGGCAAGCTCACTGAAGCTGATCTTGCTCC
>CAZHJT010000017.1:13657-21999 GCA_964533545.1 uncultured Pseudomonadota bacterium
AAATTGGATAATGCGCAAGCCGAGTGGGGTTATAAGCTAGTTGCGTTGTTTGAAGAGCTTGTTGAGCCTAATCTTATTCAACCAACCTTTATTATAGATTTCCCCATCGAAGTCTCCCCGTTGTCGCAACGAAGCAGCTCAAATCCTTTGTTGGCAGCCCGTTTTGAACTCTTTGTTGCCGGCATGGAGTTAAGTAATGGATTTAATGAATTGAATGATCCATTCGATCAGGCAGAACGCTTTAAGCAGCAGGCCCAAGCGCACGCATCGGGTGACAGCGAGGCGCACCATTACGATGCAGAATATATTCATGCACTTGAGTATGGACTCGCTCCGACCGTCGGTGTTGGGATTGGCATAGATCGTTTGGCAATGTTGCTGACCGGAACTACGTCTATTAAAGATGTTATCTTGTTCCCTACGCTCCGTAAAAAAGAATAACGTGTTATGACGCTCAAGGGTGAAAAATATCTGTGGAAGTTGCCCCACACGCGCGTTGACCAGGTGTTGCAGATAGCATCGGACTACACCTTATCGTTGCCGATTGCGCAAACGTTAGTTGCTCGTGGTATTGTTACGCGCGAACAGTTAGATGCGTATCTTTTTAGTGTGCTTGAGCGAGATGTTGAGCACCCCAGCCAGATACGTGATGCGCAAAAGGCGGTCGATAGAATCATACGTGCCATCGACAATGGTGAGAAGATACTCATTGCCGGTGATTATGACGTTGATGGCATTACTTCGTCAGCATTGTTGTTGATCTGTCTGTTGCCTCTGGGCGCCAAGATAAACTTCTTTTTACCTAACCGCGTGAAAGACGGGTATGGCCTTTCGGTCAAAACAGTTGAGCGTGCAGTAGCAAATGGGTATAGCCTTATCGTGACGGTTGATAATGGTATTACGGCATTTGAGCCGGCGCGCAAAGCGCGTGAGTTGGGCATCGATCTGATTATCACCGATCATCACAAGCCTCATGACGAACTTCCGGATGCGTATGCTGTTGTAGATCCCCATCGTGCCGATTGTGCATCGCGCTTTAAATTCTTCGCCGGTGTTGGTGTTATCTTTAAAGTGCTTTCGCTGCTCTATGAATGCAAGGGGCTGACTCTCCCATCAAAAGCATACGAGCTCCTATTGCTTGGTACCGTAGCAGACGTTGTGCCGCTGATCGGTGAAAACCGTTTCTGGGTGCGCCATGGATTGCACTATATCAATAGTATAGAGTCTCCAAGCCTTGGCATGCTCAAAGCGAATGGTCGCCTTACAAAACCGAAATTGTCATCCCTTGATATCGGTTTTTCAATAACGCCACAGATTAATGCGTTGGGCCGTTTGGAAGATGCTCGTCAGGGTGTACGCTTTTTAATCGGTTCCGATCTCAATGAGGTGAAAGAGGTTGGAGCGCTGTTGTTGTCTCTTAATGAGGCACGAAAAGAGCTTGAACGTACCATCTTTGCCGAAATTAGAGCAGAGATAGATGCTGGACGTATTGATGTTACCAAAGAGCGCGTAATCTTTGCCGTTGGTAGCGATTGGCCACCGGGGGTAATTGGTCTGGTGGCGTCTCGGTTGGTTGGTCTGTATGGAAGGCCAGCATTATTGTTTCATACTACCAAAAGTGGTCTTGCCAAAGGCTCATGTCGATCGATTTCGGCATTTAATATGTTTAACGCATTGCATGATTCCAAAGATCTGCTTGAGCAGTTTGGCGGTCACGTTATGGCAGCAGGATTAAGTATTAAAGCCGAACGATTGCCTGCGTTAAAACAACGACTTGAAGAGCTTGCAGCTCAGCAGCTTACTGAACAGGATTTGCAGCTGACCGTAACGGTCGATGCGCAAGCATTATTGTCAGATCTTACCAAAAAATTTATGAAAGATATGGAATATCTAGAGCCATTTGGTAACGAAAACAAGCAGCCACTCTTTTTAATTAAAGAGGTAACCTTGGTGCAACAGCCCCTGTTGCTTAAAGATGCGCATGTTAAATGTACACTCTTTGCCGATGGCATACTGAAGCCGATTATATTTTTCAACAGGCCTGAGCTGTTCGATCGTTTTATGAGACAACAGGATCGTTCGTTTGACGTTGTTGCTCATGTCGTAGAAAATGTGTGGAATGGTAAAACGAATATAGAGTTGTCGGGTGTTGACGTTTCTCGATTGGTGGATTGAAATGATTATTACAATAGATGGGTTTACCGCAAGTGGCAAATCGTATGTTGCACGTAAGATTGCCGGCACATTAGGTATTATGCACATCAACTCTGGTCTTATATTTCGTGCATTAGGGTATCTGTTATCGACGCGCTACAAGTATACAGCCAGCACGTTGCAGCAACCAGCAGAGTCTGATGTTGCAGCCTGTTTAGATCCACAACGACTTACGTATCGTTACAATACGCAGACACAACAGGCAGCGCTGCTCTATGATGGACAAGATATAACCCCATTTTTGATGACAAAAGAATCAGATTTGAGTGCGTCGCTGGCCGCTATGCATGCCTATGTGCAGTACAGCATTATCGATTTTATACGGCGACTTGGCCATGAACAAAGCTGCGTTATTGATGGGCGCAATGGCGGCTCCATTATTTTCCCGCATGCACAGGTAAAGATATTTTTGACTGCTGCGCTTGAGATTCGAGCAGAGCGTTGGCGCAATGATCGTGGCGATGGCTTTAGCATTGAACAAGCATGCACTTATATTCATGAACGTGATATGCGTGATATGCATCGTGCCGTTGCGCCACTTGTGGTGCCGCCTGATGCACATACTATCGACACGAGCTTTTTGACGCCTGAGCAAGTGTGTCAGGAGATTTTAACGTATGTGCAGCAATCGACACAAAATGATCTGCCTGCATACGTTGCTTAAGCCACATGAACTATTTGGTTGAAGAGCTAACCAAAAATGTTTGTTGTCTTGGGTTATCCCAGCGCAGTGAATATGTTAAAAATCAAGAAAAAATTTTGTTATCTTGGGTCATCCCTGCGCAGGCAGGGATCCATGCTGTGAAATATTTCTACAAAGAGGGGGCAGCTCTGTACGTCCTTGTGCTCGTGAAGTTTCAGTGAGCGCGTATTTCGGGTTCGCTGCATTGAGCTCGCTGAGGTCAGCATCAACATCATATTCCATCGCTACGTCCGATGGCAGAGTCGTGCTCTGTTGCTTTGTTTCAGTTATAGTCTGCATCATCTTTTTAAAATATCCGTCATCGCGAGTGTTATCACGCACTGCTAGGCATATTTTGTAGATTAAATCTAAAAAAGGTGTTGCAGGGAGTGGAGCGCTTACATTGATGCAAAAGGCTTGTGTTGCGCACAACAACATGAGTAAAAAGAGCTTAACAGATTTCATAGTAAGTATCCTTTGCGGTAAGACATGGACAATAAGCTTTTTAGCTGACTTGCACAGATGTAATAGTCAGTAGTTTTATGCATGTCTAATTGTACTATAATCCGCAAAAAAGTCAATCAAACAAGGCTTTTTGTCCGTTGTTTCTCTATCGCTAAAGGGGTTTGAGCAGTAAAAAAGCGACAAGGCCCAGGTATGAATCTCATAACTAAGCCTTGTCGCGCTTATGTCGCATCAAAGGGCTTTTAACGCCTTAGTATTTGCTGTCGACTGCTTGATCCATGTGCATGGCTGCTTCATTGCGTTTATTGCAACGTTTGCAGCTTTGTTGCTCACAAGGGCTCTTGCGGCTACATCTTACTTTAGCCGGTTTTTGGCATGGCTTGCATGGTTTTTCGCAACGTGGTTTTGGACACTCACGTGGCGAGCATTTTGTAGGACATGATGGTTGTCTTTCTGATCTGCAGCAGCAGGCAGATAGGCCGACAACAAGCATGATAGAGGTAAGAGTGAGTAGAATTCTTTTCATTCTAGGTCTCCTTGGAATGGGCATTAAATAGATACACCGATTCGAGGATACTAAAAAATGGAGATGAAAATACAATAGTTTGTTAAGAAAAGTTTTTTACATCAAAAGAAAGGCGCCGAAGAAATAAACTTCGGCGCCTTAGGATCTTATTTCGCTTTTGATTCTAAAAAGCTTATTTAGAATCTTCTTCTGTAGCAACTACATCGTCAACGGGAACGAGCTCGTCAACGATTGCTTCGTCATCTACAGCAGGCTCTTGCACGACAGCAACTTCTTCAACAGGAGCTGCTGCTTTTTTGTTGCTACAGCAGTAATCGCAAGCAGGCAATGTTGCGATAAGACCAAGTAAGGCAACGATGTTCATTTTGTTCATGGGATCATCCTATTGTTTAGAATTATTGAGTTGTTTTGCTTTTTACGCGCGGTTTTTTGCTTTGTGTAGTTTTTTTGCTACTTTTGCTCTTGCTTTTACTCTTTGCTTTCGGTTCCTGTTTTGCTTTCGCAAATGGTGAAAGATCAAACGCATGCTCCAACACTTCATCCATGGTGGTAACGAATATGATGGCAACGCCATCAAGATTTGTATCTTTGAGAATCTCCTCAACATCATCCCGATTTTCTTGTGGGACAATAACTGAGGTAATACCATGCTGTTTTGCGGCAAGTAATTTCTCTTTAAGACCACCAATTGAAAGCACGCGTCCCTGAAGGGTTATTTCCCCCGTCATGGCAAGTTTAGCGCGTGTTGGATTTTTTGTAAGAGCCGAAATGAGTGTCGTGCAAATACTGATACCAGCAGAAGGGCCGTCCTTAGGTGTTGCTCCTTCAGGTATATGAATATGAATATCCTTTGTGGTATGGAATGACGCTGCTAGTCCAAGCGCAGCAGCGCGCGAGCGAATATAGCTGAGCGCTGCATGAGCAGACTCTTGCATAACATCCCCAAGTTGACCGGTCAGGGTCATATTTCCCTTGCCAGGCAACGCGCTCGCCTCTATTTCCAAGACGTCTCCACCAAGCTCAGTCCATGCTAGACCGGTAGCCAATCCGATGCGCTCGGCGCACGTATTTAAACTAGTCTTTTTGAAGGTTGCATAACCAAGCCATTCTTTGACGAGCTCTAAGGTAATAGTTGGCGGAGTGGTTTTTGGCTCTTTGAGTAATGTCTGGATAACTTTACGCATCAACTTTGCAATCACGCGTTCAAGCTGGCGAACACCCGCTTCTTTGGTATATTCACTGATGATATGTTTAATTACGTCATCAGAAATTTTAAACTGCCGTGCTGTCAGTTCGTACTCTTTGAGCTCTTTTGGAATTAAGAACGATTGTGCAATCGTGAGCTTTTCATCGTCGGTGTAACCAGCAAGGTTAACGAGCTCCATACGGTCAAAGAGTGGGTACGGGATGCCATCCATCGTATTGGCAGTCGCAATAAACATCACCTTTGAAAGGTCGTAATCAAGATCTAAAAAGTGATCAACAAACGTTTTGTTTTGTTCTGGATCCAGCACTTCAAGCAGCGCTGCAGCCGGATCACCATGCATATCGCGAGACATTTTGTCGATCTCATCGAGCAAAATAACCGGATTCATAGTTTTGGCTTTTTTCATCGCTTGAATAATTTTGCCCGGCAAAGCCCCAATGTAGGTTCTGCGGTGTCCGCGGATTTCAGCTTCGTCTTTAATGCCGCCAAGCGAAATACGCACAAATTCACGATCTAAGCTTTTGGCAATAGAACGAACCAATGATGTTTTACCAACACCAGGAGGCCCGACAAGACAGAGCGTAGCTGATCGTTCGAGTGATTTGGCGAATTTTCGAGCGGCTAGAAATTCTAAAATCCGCTCTTTAGCTTTCAGCAAACCGGCATGATTCTTATTTAATATTTTTTCGGCTTGCGTAATGCTAACAGCATCTTTACTCGTTTTTTGCCATGGCAATGAAACGATCCAGTCGACATAATGACGGCTGACGACCGCTTCAGATGACAGTGGCGGCATCTGTTCAAGTCGTTTAAGCTCTTTTTGTGCTTTTTCGAGCGCTTCTTTGGTCAGGCCAAGGTTTTTTAGTTTGGTGCGGATCTGAGCAATTTCAGCAGATTGATCATCGCGCCCGAGCTCCTTTTGGATAGCCTTCATCTGCTCATTGAGATAATATTCGCGTTGGCTTTTTTCAACCTGTGTCTGAATTCTGCCACGAATGCGCTGTTCAGTCTGTAAAATCTCTAGTTCTTTGCTTAAAAATACACATAATTTAAGCATGCGTTCTTTAAGGTCAGCAAGCTCTAAGAATGCTTGGCGTTCTTCAAATGAGAAGCTTGTTATATGCAGCGCAATAGTGTCGGTAGCATGGTCGAGATCCTGTACGTGGTGTATATCAGGAATTATATCGGATGGCATTTTGTCATTGAGCTTGCTGTAATCGAGGCACAGCTCTTTAAGCTGTCGCCATAAAGCGATAAGCTCCGTTTCTGGCTCTGTGTATACGGTAGGCATGTCTTGACACACGACGCTCATAAAATCGGTCGAGTGGTGTGTGGTGACGATGCGAGCTCGACAAATGCCTTCGGCTAATATCTTCAGCGCGCCGTTGGGCATGCGAACAACCTGTAAAATGGTCGCACGTGTACCGACGGTAAATACGTCCTCTTGGGTCGGCGCTTCTACTTTTGAATCTTTTTGGGCTGTTATGAAGATGATCTTATTATTCTTAAGGGCAAACTCCACCGCCAAGATTGACGATGAGCGCGCCACAATGATAGGGGTGATGCCCGTTGGGAGCATAACCACATTTTTCAACGGCAAGAGAGAAAGAAACTCGCCCTGCTCTTCAAGGGCAACCCCTTGTTCGTCGTAGGTCGGCTGGTTAACGTTGTAAAGCTCTTTTTCTTGTTCCATACCATTTCTCGCGCATTTTTAAGGTGTAAAACTTTTTTTGAGTATCAAAATGTTCAGGTCTATTTGCAGGCTTAACCATAATATTGGCGAGGCTTGCCCAGCCATAGCTTCAGCGAAGGCTGGTTCGGGGCTTAAAAGTATGTCTAAATACCATTAATAAGCCTAATTATACAGCGTTTTTTGTCAATCGTACTCTATTGTCGAGTGCCCGGGACACACACCTGGGTATCTCTTTGGAGCCCTTGTTATCCAGGGTTTCTACTGTTTGCAGTTAGAAAATAATAACCGCTAAGGGCTCTCGTGTCAAGAAAGGGGTTGGCGAGGGCTCTTTCTGAGTGCCCTCGGATACTGGGCCTGAACCTGTATCTGGAGCGCAAAAGACCCGTTTTCTCTGAAAATAGGACTATGGGTGCCCCCTTTTGACGGCAGATTGAAACCGGGGTATAATTAATTCAGTCAGAAAAGAATTGATTGTGGTTTTGTTCAAAATATAAGGATGTCGTATGAAAACAGAAAACAGGTTCTTAAAGCGTATGGTTTTTGCAGGTTTGTTTGCTGTCTTTGCGGTTAATAGCGTACAAGCAGAAGAGAGCACTGTAAGCAGCGCGTCTATTCATACTGGTCCAGCACGAAAGAAGTACGATGAATTCAATCGTCGCTGGGGAAAGTACGATGAGTATGCTTGTAAGGCTTTCAAGTATAGTTGTGCTTGCGCAATGGCTGCGACTGCTTTAGGAAAAATGGGAGGCTTGGCTGGCATCAGCGGGGCGGCGGTTGCGGGTTATTTGGTGGCTGGCACAGGTCTTTTAGTTGCGGCTATATCTTTTCCTGCGCTGGTATGTTTAGATGGATACGAAGACGTGCTTATGGATAAGGTAATAGCAGAAGAGCGCGCTTGCCAAGCGCAAGCAGCAGCATAAAGTCTGAAGAGTGATTAAAAAAGATGGGCTCGGGGTGTGATAAGCACCCCGGGCTTTTTTATGCCCAAAAGAGGATTAAAGATAGAAAAAGAGTCGCCAGATTTGTACAACGAAAAAACTGCTGCTACACTACACTTATAAAAACAGTCTAGACAAATGTTTTAAGTGTGGTTTTGTGTCCAATAATCCTTCAACTTTTACCGTAGTGATGGTTATCACGAAAGGAATGTCCGTATGTTAAAGCGTATTGCAACTGCGCTGTGGGGAAAATTTGAGAGTTCTGACGAAATCAAAAAATTTGGTTTGTTGGCTCTCATTTTTGGTCTTATTATTGCTGTCTACTGGGGTATGCGCCCTATAAAAGACAGTATCTTCGGGGCTATTGTTGGTTTTGACTACCAACCATTGGCAAAAATGCTTTCATTGTGCGTGGCAACTCCTTTGGTCATACTGTATGGCAAACTGATCGACAGATTCCCTCGCCAAAACGTATTTTATGGCCTAACAGCATTCTATGGTGTTGCGGCACTTGCCTTTGCAGCTGGGTTTATGCACCCAACCATCGGTCTTAGCAACCTCGTAGAAGATCCATCTCGTTGGATCGGCTGGGCATGGTATGTCTATGTTGAAAGCTT
>CAZHJT010000018.1:0-840 GCA_964533545.1 uncultured Pseudomonadota bacterium
ACAAAATTACAGCATGGGATTTTACCTCCTTTTATTTTTCTTGCTATAACGTAGAAATGAAATCTGCCTTTTTGACTCCTACAGAAGACAAGCTTTTTGCGGAGCTTGATACTGTAGCTGGAAGATTTACTGATATAGAAGAAGATTTAATTAAGTATCCAGGAACATATTTTAGTGAACCAGAGTTGAAATCTAAAGTAATGGATGTCAAAAAAAAACTACAAGAAAATGGTGACTGGCAAAGCGATACAGTTGCTTTATAAAAAAGAAATGAGATAGCTTAAGCATGGAACGATGTTTAATTTCTTGTCCAAAAAACGTACCTGGTATAAGAGGCTGAAAATGAGGGGTGTCATGGAGTTAAGCGTATTAGGCAACATACGGCGAGCATTCGTATTGTGGGGGCAAGCTTTTCTTGTGCTATGCAAAAACCCAATATTTCTGATGTGGCAAATTGTAGTAGCTGCTTTAATGAACTTTTTAAGAGGGTTTGTTAACAGTCCTGTCCTTGCATTAACTCCTTTATCAACTTGGAATTTCACTATTGTCCATTACACGATGCGTTTTTTGCGTGGAGAGCGGGGTGGTTATAAAAAGTCTTATGAAGCATCATTTCTTTCTTCCTCTATTTATTTCGCATTATTCTTACCTCTTTTTTCTGTATTTCACCATACTTCGTATGGTCAAAAACTTTTTTTTGCTGCGTTTAATAGAGGAGAGCCGTATATCAATGTTTTTGTGGCAAAAATTTTATTTTATTTATTGGTAACGTTTTTATTGTGCATCTTCATATTCCAGCACATGGAAGCAGTAATAACTTGGACAGGGGAAAATAGCCTT
>CAZHJT010000018.1:850-13745 GCA_964533545.1 uncultured Pseudomonadota bacterium
AAGCGCGCCTGTTATCTTATTTGGCGCAATAAAGTTATCGTAATAACCTTGACCTGTTTACTCTTTCTCACGTGCATGCCGTTATTAATAGCGCTACAACGGGTTGAGCTTTCTATTGATCTTGGTGATACTACATTGCAAGCTTTTAAAGCTATTGCTTCATATCTAGGAAAACTTTTTTTTCCCTATTACGTAATCACTCTCTCAATAAATCTGTATTGTATGTCATTGACAATATTTTATTACGAATATTATGTTCGCAAAAATCTAAGTAGTTAGCATAATTGATGCATTTTTTGTACAAGAGAGGCTCTCGTTATATTTTCGTTACCCACCACATAACTTCATGCTTGTTGTGATACAGGTGCACCATTGTGCTATTTGGTATTGCCAACAACTGATCGATAACCGCAAAATCTGCTTGGCCTTGGAACTTAATCGTGCAGACAAAGTGTCGCACGTTGCTGTCGGCCATCCATCGGTTAATGAGTGACAATAGGCGTTCAGGGTAGCAAATGATGTCAGAAAATAACCATCGAGCATCAGGAATCTGTTTTGGGCTGAGGCCAAAAGCGCTCTCTTGTAAAAAGCTGATGTTAGGTGATTGTGCAATGAGGTCAGCAAGTGGCGCTTTGTCGACGCTTGTCACGTTGCAACCTAATTCTGCCAAAACCCAGCTCCAACCACCAGGTGAAGCACCAAGATCTATTACATGCGTACCAGGAGTAGGAGGGGAGCAGTGGACGGTGAAAAATTCCCATAATTTTAGATAGGCGCGTGATGGTGGCACGCTTTTATTTTCAACAAATTCGATGGCGCCAAGTGGATAGCGCGAAGTGGTGTGCGCTGAACAGATGATGGTGTTTGCATCAAGCAGCGTCCAGCCGCCCATTGTGTGCTTCGGTTTGTCCGCTAAAAAGGTAACCGGTTCTTGGTTAATCTTGGGCAATCCATCTTGTATAAGTTGTGCGCGCCGATGGTTGCCTATGCTATAGAGCGCCCAATTCCTGCCCAGCGCTTTGAGCTTTCTGATGCCATCACCAATAGAGCTTATGGTAAGCGTTTGGCAATGGAGCCAAGCAACTTGCGCAAATAAAGGGCTGTAATCAGTGTCCAGAAGATAGAGGCGATCATGTTTTTCAAAGCTGATGCCTCGAAAGTTGAGCTCTCGCTCCAATTCAGATTCTAAGTGGTAGATTGCTAAGGCGATGGTGACAACATTCATACGGTTTTTCTAAACTCTTTGTGGGTTATGCTCGCTTTTTACAGCTCTGTGTACTTCTTAGAGTTACCTTTTGCTTTCTCAATCGGATATTTGGCTGCATTTTTGGCAAGTTTGTGCTCCATGGCAGTGGCAAGATCAATCTTTAAATCGTGTGCTAGAATGAGAACCCATCCCATGACATCAGCCAGTTCATCGGCAAATTTTTCAGGGTTTTCTTTGATCGCTTGCGCCGCTTGCTGGTCGGTTTTCCACTGGAACAGTTCAAGTACTTCAGCTGCTTCAAGGGCTAACGATAGCGCAACATCTTTTGGTTTATGAAACTGCTGCCAATCACGTTCATTGCGAAAAGCGATCATTTTTTGGGTAAAATTCTCAAAATCTGACATGATACACCTATTTTTTATTTTTAAATCTAGTTGTGTAGTATAATGGGGCTATCGAGAAGAATCCAGGCCTTTGTTAGCTTCATGATGGGAGATTTCATGCCGCAACTATCTATATCACGCACGACCATCGGCATGATTATCGGGCTTATCGTTGGCGTCAGTTACTGTTTTTTTAACTATAGTGCGAGCAGGTGCACTAAGGCAAAAAAACAGGTAAAGGTTTATTATGCTTCGAAACATTCACATGCATTAGTGGCCGAACCGGTTGAGTGGATTGTAAAGGTTGTGTACAGTGATAACCCAATCAGTCGCCTGTTGTTACCAGTCAGTGGGTATTTTGGTAAGCATGTTACTAAGTATGCGCACAAGGTGGCGCATTCAACAGATCCTGTGGTTGTTAATGCCAAAATTGGTCGTTTTCAAAGGCTTTATAAAGAGATGCTCAATATGCATGAATATGCTGTGCCAGAGCAGGGCTTTAAGACCTTTAATGATTGGTTTACTCGTAGGTTTAAAGATCTAGAAGCATCGCGTCCGATGGAGTCAGATGCTCAGGCTATTGTATCGCCTGCCGACAGCAAGCTCTTAATTATACCCAATCTATCGCATGATCTGCGCATTGTGATTAAGGAGCAGTGCTTTAATGTTGCAAAATTTCTAGGTGATAGAGTCTTGGCAAAACAGTTTGATGGTGGCGTCATGATGATCTTTAGGCTTGCTCCGTACGATTATCATCGGTACCATTACCCGTTCGATTGTCTTGTCGGCCCTGAGCAGTGCATCAAAGGTGGGTACCATTCGGTCAATCCGCGCTCCTTTACGGCAGGCGCAAAACCACTAACTACTAACAAGCGTTCGTATGAGTTATTAACGCCCGTTGGCGCAGCGCGCACAGGGTGTACCGTGGCTATGGTGCAGGTTGGTGCAACGGTAGTGGCCAGCATAGTCAATGAGTTTATGGACTATACGACTGGCACACTTAAAGATGCGCACGCAGTATACAAAAAGGGGCAAGAAACGGGGTACTTCCAATTTGGCGGCTCGACCATCGTGCTCCTGTTCTCTAAGGGTACCATTGTGCCCGATGCGCAGATCGTTGCCCATTCTCAAAATGGGTATGAGACGGCGGTTAAGGTGCGTGAGACTATAGCCACCTGGGCTGTACCGGCTTGATCAAAAATCCTTTACTTTTTAGCAGCTTTAATGAACCATCTTTTTTTTGGGGCATCTTTTAATGCCGTCTTCCCACACGATAATAATCTTTTCATTTCTCCTGTGGTGGCGTAATCGGTAGGACGCTTGTCCTCCTCATCGAAAGCTTGTTTGCTCGCTCTAGCACCTAGCAAGAGATAAGCAGTGTTTAGGTGGTTGTTGATCACCGCGTTGTGCAGTGGCGTTCTTTTATAAGTATCACGCTTGGTTGTATCAGCACCAGCTGCGAGTAACATACGAACAGCGCCAGGATACCCTTTGTCCGCGGCTCTATGGAGCGCTGTCTCTCCGTCAGTACGCGCTTTATTCACATCAGCTTTAGCTTCTATGAGCTGCTCCACGATACTTTTACAATCGCGCCATCCGTTTACATGACCATTCTCTGCTGCTTGAATGAGGGCAGTTGTGCCTAACGAGTCTGGGTGCATTGCTGCAACATCGACTTGTGCTTTTGCAGATAACAGTTCTTTCACCGCTCGTATTTTGCCGTTTTCAGCTGCAGCGAGTAATGGGCTTCCGCCTACAGCATCAGAACAGTTTGGGGTCGCGCCCCATCGTAACAGCACCGTGATCGCATTGAGATGCCCCTGCAGAGCTGCGGTTGTTATTGGCGGTAGACCGGTGACTGGATTAATAGCACATGGGTTAGCTCCATTATGTAAGAGAAGCAACATTATTTGATCATGATTATGATGCGTTGCCACATCAAGAGGCGTGCCTCCGTGCCAAGGCATATATGGGTTGTACTGAATCATGTAGGCCGCATTTACCTGTGCTCTCCGCTCTAAAAGAGATTGAGCAAGCCTTAAATTGCCGTTATTGCATGCGGTAAATAGCTCTGCATTGAGAAGATTTTGGTCATCTTGGCTGCTTGTTTTTGTGGTGCCGGTCGCACAACAGAGCAGGAGAAAGAGACTTGTTGTGATGTATAAGGGCAGTGGCTTGAGCATATCGAATCCTTAGTTGTTATGTGTTATCGCTGCAGCGAGTAGAATAACAAAAAAATAATAGTCATGATAATTTTTGCACATTGTTGTCATTCGTGGTAGTCTGCCACCCATGCAAATTATTGATCAGTGGCCAGTATTGAGTAAATAGTAGATAAACATCTTGAGGAGAGCAGCATGACAGCACGTAATTCAGTACTCTTTTTTTTCTTTTTTTTAGCAATGAATAGTTCTGCGCAGGCGATGCACGAGATCAACCAAACCGGCGAAGTGCACAAAAATTTTGTAAGCATGGAAGCGGTACAAGCGATGTGCAAAAGAGTGTATGCGCAGGCCGTCGATGATAACTTCACGCCTGAGCTCATTATTGGTCTTTCACGTGGTGGGTTAGTGCCGCTCTGTTTCTTAGCCGGCGAGGGTAATTTTAATAATCGCAATGTAAAAACGATCAGTGTTGCTTCGTACAGCGATCATGGCAAACGCGGGCAGCTTAAGCTTCTAGCGCCTTGGGGGCGACAAGATTTTGCCTACCTAAAACAGTTTAGTTCGATTTTGATTGTGGATGATCTTGTCGATTCGGGTAAAAGCATCTCTTTTGTGGTTGATTTGGTAAGAAAACAGGTACCGCATGCTACGGTCAAAACGGCGGCACTGTTTTACAAGAGATGCTCAATCATCAAGCCTGATTATTATGCGCAAGAAACGGCTGACTGGATTGTGTTTCCTTGGGAATGGTAATCGTAGTAACGGTTGCGTTAGATCAAGTATGCTTGGTATGGTGACTGCGTAGTTGGGTTCAGTTTTTCAAGTCGCGATAAAAATTTTCGTGTGATCCTAAAGAAAGTAGCAATACAATCCCTTCAATCTCTTGGAATTCGTACGCTAATAAGGTTTGTTGGTTGACCATGCTGAATTTATATACGTGAACTCCAGCGAGATCTCCCTTTTTTTCATCGCCAATTGTAGGATCACCAATGATCTCCATTGTCGCGCGATCTAAATCTTTTTTTTGGTTGCTATGTAGTTTTTTAAGCTGCTTAGCAAAGGTGGCTGTTTGTACTACTTTCATAGTTTAATTCTTATCAAATTCATACGATTCGAGTTTGCCAGCTGCAGCTTCCTGTTGTGCTATAAGAATGTTTTTTATGAATTCATACGTTAAGCTTGGATTTTCTTCAGCCAATCTTCCTATTTTTGCCCAATGTTCTATTTGGCCTGCAAGCGATCTGTTTAATGCCTTGGACATAATTTTTGCTTCTAAAATAATGTTTTCCGACAACTTGACGGTAGACATGTTTTCTCTCCTTGTATATCAAAATGAGTTATAATGCGTAATTATACATTTTTCTGACGCAAAATACAACTTTGTGATTGTGCGATAGACCAATAAAGTAACCATTGCCTCACAAGAAGATAGACGTTGGTGAACATTATCTTATGCCAAGCGCAAGAACTTTAAGAGCGCGGAACGTTGTGCATTGTGCGTCAGATAAAAGGCGTTGCGTTGTGCGACCAGCGCCAGGACATACGCCTTTGCAGCATCATCGTAATGGTTATGCAATGGACACACCCCTTGCGCTATTTTAGCAAGCGGATCATTGAAAATATTCATGCCGCCGACGCTCAGCACGCGCACCCCGCGGGTTAAGCGATCCTTTTCAAACTTTTTGACCGTTTTTTCTGGCGGCATAGCACCTTTGTCCGTATCAATAATAACAATTTTGCCGCCGCTTATGATGTAGTTAGCGGTATGCAGATCATAATGATGAGCCAACAAGGCAATTTCACACAGCTGTTTGACCTGTTCAAGATTAAGCATAGGAGCATCTGCTTCTGGTAGGATTTTTTTTACGATGACCAGATAATTTTTGTCGGCTATTTTTTCTGGGCGACCAGGAACATGGTAGAGATATTTGTTCGCTACTCCCAGCAGGTGCAGATTATGTTTGCGTATCAGCGATTCTATTTTCTGCGCGTTATAAAACCGTTCAGTGCCATATTTTATCAAATACCCCGGGAGCCAGGGGACTTCATGAACATGTGCCCCCATGCGCAGATGCGGTTGGTCATGCGCAGTACGCAGTATGACTTGTAACTGCTTTGCATGACTATCTAAAACTTTTTTCACCGCAGCAGGCAGTTGTGAAGCATCACACACCATAGTGCATGTAGTAGCCAACAGTGCCAGCAATAAAGAATAACGATCAAAGGTATACAGCATCACGTAATCCTTTTTAGTAATTCTTAAGCAATAATAAGATAGCCCCTGGCAGGAGCTAAAAGCAAGAATATGGTATTACCAGCGCAGGCGTAACATGCGTCGAAGGCCAAGATCTAACCAAAGATGTGACAGTGCACCGCCACAAAAAAAGAGTGCGTCACGAGCAACCAGCGGGAAATAATGTGGGGCTGAGCAATGCACAGCGAGGGCAACGCTTGCCGGCAAAGCTACCATAAACCACGGCTTGTGAAATAAACCGCGGTGATTAACGAGCATAGGAACAAGGGCTACAATACCCAATAGAGAAAGGAGGCAATAAGATTTACGCACAAAAAGGCACAGAAAGAGAGCAAATAATACCCAATACAGCCATTTTTGCCCTTTACTTTTGATGTCAATGTCTGGAAATAATGATCCGGCAAGCGTACAGGACAACCACTCTATCATGGTGCTCATAGATGGGTTGTGATACTGTTTCATCACGAATAGCAGAGCTATAAAGGCAACAAATCCTCCCGTCAAATGTCCTTTATAACCGGGCATACCAGAGCTCCTTTTTTTTGAACACAATCTTATGTGTATTGTAGTCGCATACAGGTTGTTTTTGGATAGTAGAATGACAAAATTTCGCGATAGGTATGTCCCTGACGCTCCATTTCACGGACTCCCCACTGACAAATCCCTAGATGATGTCCAAAACCACGACCTTTAAAAAGAACGCCATGGGATTGTTTGTGCGCAGAAAAACAGAAACTACGGATATTTTTTAATAAACTATACACGCGTTTACCTGTTAGATTGACAGCTCTTTTTTTGCCATGAATGGTTACCTGTTTAACAAGGCCCGCTTTGTCATACTGAGTAATGCGCAGATCATGGATGCCGTTAAGTGAGGGGGCATGCGTTTTTAATAGGCTTGCCAGCTGATCAGAGGGGTAAAAGACCTCCCATGCATATATCTTGCAGCCTTGGCAGAATGTACAGGCATAGGGGCGCGCTAAATAAGGGGCTTTGCTGAAATCAAAACCACTTATATGTGCTGGAATTACACCGCCACAACAGATATCAAACATAGCCAAAATCGGTTTTCCCTCATGAGCAATAAAGATACCTTTGGTATCATCGACGGCAGTGCGTAAATGCTTGAAGGTATGAACACCAGTGTAGGTTTGATGATGATTGGTGTTGCGAATATGGTAGGGTAATGAGGATTTACGTGCATTCAGAATCATTGAAATGGCATAACTACGGCTTGCAATGGCAAACACTTTGTTAACTTCGAGCGGCCAGCCTGGAAAGCTTTCGGTGCGTAACACTGAAAAGATATAATCTTCAAGCTCGAGACGATTGATCAACAGTGCTCGTTGTTGCCAGCGCATCACGATAAAAAGACCTTGATAGCGGTTGCCATTGTAAGCAATGGGCTCATCTGTTTTGGCCGGTACAATAATGAGCGATTCACTTTTGTAACGTTTGTTATTAATAACCATGCCACGCGTATCACTGTGGATGCAGATTTGAGCATCGCAGATGAGATCCTTTTTCGTACGATCATTGCGGTCGTAGATGATAAAGCCGCCTGTGGCCTCCAATGTCCACGAGCCTGTGCCAATCTCTTGGCTGTCTAGTAGCACGCGTACTTGGTATTGATTGGTTGAGGCAACGGTATCGGTTGATTGAGTCTGCACTGTTGATACGCAAAGGCAGAGAGCAAGAACGCACAATTTATAAAGATACTGCATGATGGTGTAAAAATTGTATGAAGGGTGCTGGAGCCGACGTCTTTGAGTCAATACCTTTATTGGCAAGGGCGTCAGCAGCTGTGTTGTCTTCTCGCAAAACGTGCGATACGCTGTAATTCATATCGCTGAGCAATTTTTTTGCCAACGCGTGCAACTGTTGCAAGCGAGGCTCTTTCACTTTATACAGGCCATTTATTTGCCGCACAAGTAGTTGTGAGTCAGATATAATCACAACAAGATCTCCTTGTTGTACCAATGTTTTCAGTTCAAAAAGTCCGAGTAGCAATGCTAAATATTCAGCTTCATTATTCGTTTTTTTTCCTAAAAAGACGCCATAGGTGTGCGCTACCAGATCATCTCTTACTATATGCACGCCGGCACCGGAGGGGCCAGGATTATTTCTTGAGGCGCCATCCACTGAAAGTTTCCAGATGCTAAAGACCGGCTTTGCAGTGGGCGCAGCATCCTGTCTGGTCGGCTCTTGATTTTCGTCAGAAGGAAAAAGTAACAGTTGTTTCATATCTACCATCATTAAAGGTATTAAAGCTTATGTGCTGTTGGGCAATACAGAAAGCGATAACAGCTCTTGCATTCAAGCAGTGCTCGCCGTCGTAACTGTACCAACTCTTGTTGTGACAGACTATGAAAACAGGCTGAACAAGAATCCTGATCGATGGGCACTACAGGGTTAGGTACGCGTGAGCGCATGGCGGCATATTTTTCAAGCCATTGTGCAGGCACACCCTGTTCATAAGAGGCTCGTTGCGCAGCGGCCGTTGCTTGTGCTGTTGTTTCATCGGCAATCTGCCGTTGCTTTTCGGCAATGGCAGTAGCGATACGCTGTTTTTGTTCCTGATTTGAGAGCAGAAGCTTTTCGTGGCCACGCTTGCGTGTTTCCAGTGCTGTCCAGCTGTTTAAGAGGCGCTCTTCTACAGCAAGCTGCTGTGCGCTGATGCCATCGATCTCACTCATAATGGCACGGTGTTCACGGGGATTCATTGCTGCGGCAAGACGCTCTTTTTTTTCTCTGATCTGTTGATCGAGAGAAGTGATCATGAGTTCGTCGGCATCGATCTCTTTTTTCGTAGCACGTATCACGTTGTCTGATTCCGTTACGGTTTCGTCAAGTGCATGTTCTTGCGTATGCAAAAGAGTGATTTCTTTTTGGAGAGCGACGATAAGCGCACTCATCGAGGCGTAGTCACGATCGAAAGTGATCAATGCTATAAATTTTATAAGCGGCGTCTCATTAAGCATGATACCCTCTTTGCGTTATGATACTACTAGGGTTGCATGAACGCACCGCACGGTATCTAAATGGTGGGCCAACCAGGACTTGAACCTGGGACCTCTCGGTTATGAGCCGATTGCTCTGACCAACTGAGCTATGGGCCCCACCAACTATGGCGATCGGTACACTCATTGTGTGCACTAATTCACCACCTAACGGTACATGAATTTCCATCTATTGTGAAGTAAAAAGCGTAAAAATTATTGCGTCGAGAGTAAAAAATCTTTAAGACGTGTGCTGTATGCCCATTCGTTGTCGTACCAACCAAATAGTTTTGCCATGTTGGTTCCTGATACGCTTGTTAACTGCGTATCAATAATTACCGAATGCGCATTGCCTTTAAAATCTGTTGACACCAATGGTTGGCGGCAGAGATCGATAATTGTTGGTCTGCTTTGCGCGGCGGTAACAAAGGCTTGATGCAGCGCTTCGATGGTAACCGTCTTTTTTGTGGTAACGGTTAAATCGATGAGTGACACAATAGCTACCGGTACTCGTATTGCCGTTGCTTGGATACGATTGTGCAGATGCGGCAATATTTTGCCGATCATTTTAGATGATCCCGTGCTGGTAGGAATGATATTTAAGGCTGCTGCGCGAGAGCGTCGTAAATCTTCGCCTTCTACATCGAGCAGCACCTGGGTATTGGTATAGGCGTGCACTGTCGTCATGCATCCCTGATCTATTCCAAAAGCATCATCGACAACTTTCAGCATGGGGAGCAATGCATTACTTGTGCAGCTGCCTAGCGATACGATCTGGTGGCCTGTTGCATCATATGCTGCATCATTAACACCGGGAATAATAGTGACATCGTCGTCATGAGCGGGCGCGGTAATGAGCACTTTGCCAGCTCCCGCTTGTAGATGCAATGCAGCATCCTGACGCTTGGTAAAACGCCCAGAGGCCTCCACAACCCAATCGATACGCAACTCTTTCCAAGGGAGTTTGTGTGCATCTTTTTCTGCTACTATGCGTATACGTGTTGTGTCGATCGTTAAATAATCATGCTCAACCGACACCGATCCGGGGTAGGTGCCCATGATCGTGTCATACGTAAACATGTGAGCGATAGATTCTTTTTGTGCGGGCCCAATGTTGATCGCAACGACCTCTATTTTTTTTTGCGCAGCAGTATCAAGAAGCAGTGTGCGTAAAAAGTTTCTGCCAATGCGTCCAAAACCATTAATAGCAATTCGTATCATTATCCAACCTCTTTTTTATGGTGTGTGGGCATACCACGAGCGCATAAGTGCCAACTGTTCTCGTTCAAGCGATTCATCGATGACCGGTGGTTCGGTGAGAATAGGGATGTGTCGTAGTCTTGGATCGGTGACGAATGCCTGTAATGCATTGAGGCCTATCGTACCATGACCAAGCAGATGATGTCTGTCCAATTTCGACGCATACCCATCATGGGTATCATTAACATGCAGGAGCGCGACGCGCGCAAGACCAAGCTGTTGATCGACTAAGGTAATAAAATCGGCGCGCCCTTGCTCGCTGACAATGTCATAGCCATACACATGAGCATGTGCTGTATCAAGGCAAAAGCCCACCCGTTCTGGAGTATCAAGCTTTTGGTAAATAGCTGCCAAATCCTGTAGGTCGCCGCCAATGGTCATGTTGCCATGCGCAGTATTTTCAAGCAGCACGCGAATCTCAGGTTGTTTTTTTAGGGCTTTGTTAAGAGAGCGCGCTGCCGCGTCGATGCCTGCCTGTTTTGTTGCAGCTCCTTTTGCAGATCCCGGATGTACAACCATATGGGTAAATTCCAATGCTCGCGCAAGATGCAATTCACGATCAAGGGCATAGTGGCCAGTATGATCGATGCTGGCAAGGTTGATCCAATAAGAACCATGCGCATAGAGATTAGTAAAATGGGTCCGACGCGCGCTGACAAACTCCGCAATCTCTTGGTCGGTGGGGCGCAGCAACGCCATTTTATTTTTTATAGAGAAAAAACATTGAAAAAAGGGTATCTCTAGGCGGAGCGCTTTCTCTACCAGCGCGTGCAGCGAGTCTGTTATGCGGATATGAAGACCAACCTGCATTATATCTGGTCCTTTAGTTCCAGGTACGTATATAAGAAAGAGGGTTCAAAATAAGGGCTTAGCGCATCAAAGAAATCTTTCTTGATGTGCAACAAGCCTTCTTGTGTGTTTGCCTCAAAGCGTAAACTAAGCATAGCCTGTGTGTTAGAGGCGCGCACAATACCCCATCCATAGGGCATTGACACGCGTACGCCATCAAGTTCATTAAACTCAGCGTTGCCTTTGTGTGCAAAGAACTGTTTAACGGCAGCGATCATCCGTTTTTTTTGCTCTTCTGGGCAGGGCATGCGTATTTCGGCCGATCCAAAGCGTTCAGGAAGAATAGTCAGAAGCTCATCAAGACTTTTGCCGGTATGGTGTATCAGTTCTAATAGGCGTAAGAATGCATAAATAGCATCATCAAAGCCGAAATAATGATCGGCGAAGATAAAATGGCAGCTGAGCTCGCCACCGATAGGAGATTTCGTTTTTTTCATCTGCTCTTTAATAATAGCATGTCCTGATGGTGACAGGATCGGTGTGCCGCCCCAGCGTGTAATGAGCTCTAATAATGCAGAGGAGCTTTTGATGTCCACAATAACGCTGGTTTCCGGAAATTCTTCAAGCACCGATTTGCAAAAGAGCGCCAGCAGTTCATCGCCGCGCACAAGGCGTCCTGACTTTGTCATAGGGGTCATGCGGTCTGCATCGCCATCCAATCCGATGCCTAGTACCGCGTCAGTCGTTGCTAGTGCATGCGCAACATCACGCATGTTCTCTTTCTTTGTCGGATCCGCTTCATGATTTGGGTAAGAGCCATCAACGGTGCAGCAGAGCATCTGCGCGTTGTGCCATTGCATACGTTCTACCAAAGTAGGTATTACGGCCGCTCCTGCGCCATTGCCACAATCGATCACCATAGGCAGCTTCAAGCCAACCAGCTGTTTAAAATGATCATGCAGCCAGGTCACATAAGGATCCACAATCGGTGACTCGATGATGCTCCCTTTTATTGTTGCGGCTAGCGTTGCGCGACGCTTGAAAAGATCACGCAGTTGAGTAATTTGAGCACCCCAGACACAAATCGTGCCCATGCAGATTTTAAAACCATTATACTCTTTTGGGTTGTGTGACGCGGTGATCATAACGCCCGCATCGACGGGCATTGTGTGCAGCGCAAAATATAAAGCGGGTGATGGGCATATGCCTAAAAACACCACATCAAGACCACTGTCGAGCAATCCGGCACAGAGTCTTTCTTTAAGCTGAGGCGAATGGGTTCTACCATCCATACCTACGGCGATTTTTTGAGTTGCAGGGTTAAGCTGTTTAAAGTAGTAAGCAAGTGAGCGAGCAAAATCATATACATCGTCAGGATTCAATTCTGAGCCCACTTTGCCACGAATATCATATTCACGAAAGATGAGATCTATCATGCCGTTCTTTCCTTTTTTCATGCATTGAATCACGTCGCTCCTAGAATACCACGCCCCAGCCGCTTTTTGTACTATTTGATTTTACACGGCGGCGATTTTGAGTACACTGAGTATAAAATAAGCTTTTGAATTCAGCATTTTTCACACTTTTGCTTAGGAGAATTCATGGTGTCTCGTTCTACTCATCAATCTATCACTCGTCCCATCTCTTTATTCTTTCTCACCACTGCTTTTGTTGCCCATGGCATGCAAGATCAGCAGAAAGGGCTCCAACACAAACCAACAAAGCAGAATGCTCTGAGTGGACTCGATGGCTTTTTTGATAGTCTTGTCACTCCTGGGCATAGCCAATACACCCTGCAACATCCGTTGTCAGAGCATGAACGAAATGCGGGTGAAGGG
>CAZHJT010000018.1:13755-21724 GCA_964533545.1 uncultured Pseudomonadota bacterium
GTTTTTCTTAAAAAAGAGCAGGAGTCTCGGGACAAGGTGGCTATTTCCTCGGATTCCGACAGATGTCAGGCAACTAAGACATGGAAAAGGGCTTGTGCTGACACAGCCCGATGGCATACCGAAAAAGCCGAGGTTAATAAAATAGATCAAGAGCGACTGGCGCGGTTGGATCCAGCATTGTCGCGTCATCCGGCAATTAGAGAGCTGTTTCAGTTTGACGCAGATCATTTTCCTTTTGGCTATAGTGATAATACACAACAGCTTGGCATGCTTGAAGGCGCAGGGAATAGAGTGAATCGCTTGCTCGCAGAAGATGATAAGCTAAAACGGCTACAGGTGCCGACACACAAAAAGCCCAAGGCAACGAGTCACATAGAAGAGAAAGCAGCAATCGCCAGCACGATTACGCAGGGCGGCGTGCTGCCAGCTCAGCGTAGGCGCGGATCGATTGTTTAAGCGTTAATAAGAAAGAGAAGCTCGCACGGCTTTTAAGCTATGCGAGCTTCTTTAACATTCTGTTGGGATAAAAACGCTTTCGATACTAATCTTGCGCTATGAGCCTTGTGCCATATTTATTGATGAGTCTTACAGCGCACGTATTGGATGTTGTTGGATCTCCAAAATAACGAGCTAAGGCAAATTCAGTAACTCCAAATTCCCCCCCAGGCACAATGACAAAGCCACCAACAACTATTTTACCATCTGATTGTAGCGCCATTGAACGCACTTGCGCCCGTATACCGAGAGGCGTTGAGACGGTGCCATCTGTATCAAAGCTGGGATCTAAAACACCATCGGTTGTATAGCGCGCTAATGCAAAATCTAGAAATGGACCATAACCAGCAGCAACTATCTTACCATTTTGTTGTATAACAACTGCATTGGCGACAGCATTGCCACCTATAGGTGTTGTGACAGAACCGGCGGAGCCAAAGGTGGCGTCTAAAACACCAGCAGTTGTGTAGCGCTGTATGAGAAAATCCTGAGTGCCAAGAGTAGCAGTACCAGCAACAACTATGTTGCCATCAGGTTGTATCGCAATCGCATTGCCGCTGTCATTGGTACCTACTGAGGTTTTTTGGATGCCGCCTACGCCAAAGGCAGCGTCTAAAACCCCGGCAGTGGTGTAACGAGCTACTGCAACTGTCTGATTGAGACCATCTTGAGCTTGACCAGCAACCACTATGTTGCCATCAGATTGTAGCGCAACTCCAAAAGCCTGGCTGTCGTTAACACCAACTGGAGTTAGTGTGTAGCCGACTACATTAAAGCTGGGGTCTAAAATACCAGCAGCTGTATAGCGAGCAACTACAAATTGCCGAAGTCCGCCTACGAAGGCAGAACCAACAGCAACTATCTTACCATCCGGTTGTAGAGCGACGGCATTGGCGACAGAATTATTAGGGTCGCCTAGAGGAGTTATATTGATGCCGCTTCCGTTAAAGGAGGTGTCAAGGGAGCCATCAGGCATGAAACGGGCCACCATAAACTTACTAGGAGAACCGCTATCATCAAGACCGGCAACGACTATCTTCCCATCAGGTTGTATAACAACGGCATGGCCTATAATAAGCGCCGGCGTTGTTACCGTGCCACCTGAGCCAAAGGTGTTGTCAAGGGTGCCATCCGTGTTATAGCGAGCTAACGCAAACTCAGAAGTGTCAGTAAAACCATTCCCTGTGGCAATGATCTTGCCGTCTGGTTGTATTGCTATACCATAAATTCCTGCTGGATCGCCTATTTGGGTAAACACGGTTCCTGGTGGCGTGCCGAAAGGATCAAATGAAGGGTCAAGTAACCCTGCAGAGGCAAACATCTGCCCCAAAGAACAGTAGACAACTATCATTGCAGTTATTGCTAATTTTTTGAGCATTATTTGCCTCCTTAACAGGGATAAAAACGCTTTCTATGCTAATAATCGTGAGCCATATTTATTGATGAGTCTTAGGGCGCACGCATTAGATGTAGGAGTAGGCGTAGGTGGTATTATGGTATCCCCAAAATAACGAGCTAAGGCAAATTCATTAGGAACATTGGCAAAGCCACCGACAACTATTTTACCATCTGATTGTAGCGCCATTGCAGCCGCTTGGGCCTGTGTACTGAGAGGCGTTGAGACGGTGCCAGTTGTATTAAAGCTGGGATCTAAAACACCATCCGCTGTATAGCGAGCTAATGCAAAATCTGAAAATGGACCATAACCAGCAGCAACTATCTTACCATTTTGTTGTATAGCAACTGCATAAGCAGCAGCAAAGTCACCTATAGGTGTTGTGACAGAACCGGCTGTACCAAAGGTAGCGTCTAAAACACCAGCAGTTGTGTAGCGCTGTACGAGAAACTCCTGGGTGCCACCAATAGTAGCAGTACCAGCAACAACTATGTTGCCATCAGGTTGTATCGCAATCGCATTGCCGCTGTCATTGGTACCTACTGAGGTTTTTTGGATGCCGCCTACGCCAAAGGCAGCGTCTAAAACGCCAACAGTGGTGTAACGAGCTACTGCAACCTCTTGATTGGAGCCATCTAGAGCTTGACCACTAACCACGATCTTACCATCAGATTGTAGCGCAACTCCAAAAGCCTGGCTGCTGGTAGTACCAACTGGCGTTAGTGTGTAGCCGACTCCATTAAAACTGGTGTCTAAAACACCAGCAGCTGTATAGCGAGCAACTACAAATTGCTGAACTCCGCCTACGGTGGCATAACCAGCAGCAACTATCCTACCATCCGGTTGTAGAGCGACGGTAGTGGCCACAGAATCGCTGTCGCCCAGAGGAGTTATATTGATACCGCTTCCGTTAAAGGAGGTGTCAAGGGAGCCATCAGTATTAAAACGAGCCACCATAAATAAGCTGGCATTGGAATCAAAACCGGCGACGACTATCTTGCCATTAGGTTGTATAACAACGGCAGTGCCTTGAGTGGAACCCATCGGCGTTGTCACAGTGCCACCTACGCCAAAAGAGAGGTCAAGAGTGCCATTCGTATTATAGCGGGCTAACGCAAACTCAGAAGTTCCAGTGGAACCATACCCTGTGGCAACGATCTTGCCATCGGTTTGTATTGCTATGCCTCTAATCGCTGAATCGCTAGTGCCTACTTGAGTAAACACTGATCCTGGTGGCGTGCCGGCAGGGTTAAACGTGGCATCGAGTGTGCCTGCGGAGGCAAAGATCTGCGCAGGAGAGCAATAGGCAGCTACCATTGCCGTCATGACTAATTTTTTAAACATACATACTCCTTAATTTGCTACGGTATCTGTTTAGAAATAAAGATCCAGATTTAACCATGTAGCAACGTTGCTAGGCGTGCTGTTCAAAGATCCGTGTTCATAAGCAACATTGAGGCCAACTTGCATGGTATAGCAGCTTATATCATGTTTGTATGAAACTGAGCCATAGACTGAGTTGGTCAACGATCGAGATTGAGCGCCAGAAAGGAGATTGATGTCGTGTAGTGATTCTGCCACAAAGCTTGTATCACTTACCATCTGGTTTGCTCCAGGCTGAACACCTTGTGAAATGTTAGCGGTACTTGCCGTAAATGGATTTTGAGCAGCTATACCTTTGAGGTCAGCAACACCAACTGTTGGGAATGTTGCACAATCACAATCTAGAGATATCTTTTCAGCGCTTCGGTACCACAGGTCATACCCAAGTTCGAAGTTCCAATCGCTATAGGTGTAATGGGTAGCGATATAGACGTCTAAAGAGCTACCTGGAGTCACTTTTGCTTTGAAAGTAAGATCATTAATCGCTGGGAAGAAGTTATAAGGGTCAGATTCGTTTACGAACAACATATAACGTGACCACTGCCCATTTCTACATAAATCAAAAGAGCGGCATTCTTTGCCAGCAAAGCCATAACGATATTTTACTTCGCTTAATAATGACCACGATCCACAATCGGCATCCATGATGTTCCATCTCATGTCAGAACCGAGACCAAGCTGCGCATGCTTTGAACCGACTAATGGCTCAAATAAATAGGTAGCTTTTGATCCTTTACCCGTTGGAATACCAACAAGTCCGTATACATCCCAATACATACAGTCATTGTTGCATGGGTTGTAAATAAGCTTTACCTGTATGTCGTCAACGCCCGTTTTTTTATGTGAGCAGCCATCTATTCTGCCAAACTTTCGTGCGCAGTTGGCAAATGATGCGGTAACGCTGTCATAGCCTGGGCATGTGCCAGGGTTTGCGGCACCACATTCAGAAAGGCCTGGTGTGTGTTTTGCTTGTAGCACCGCCGTCATGAAAGACAACTCAAAGTTGCAAGGCAGGCGGAATGCTGCATACACCAGTGATCCATAACTCTGTCTTTTTGGGTGGAGTGAGAGTGATGAGGAATAAAAGGTTGTATCTGATGAAATAACGTTAAACCATAAAGAGCTTACATCGCCAGAGCCATCTTCTTGGATATTGAGACAAGATTTATGGCATGGCAAGAAATAGTCGTTTAGATTTTTACCAACGGTTTGCGTATAAATCGGTTTTATGGAGAAGATATAATCGGTGTCTTGTGCAATTTTTGCATCCAGCATCAATGCATTTTCTAGGATAGGATTATAGGACAATTGTCTTGGGACAAATATGGAGCGAGCATAATTGTCTGCATAGCTCATTGCAGAAAAGCTCAGAGACATCATGAGTAATGTCATTTTTTGTGCATTCATAGAACTTCCTTTTTTTAGAAAAACTAAGATATTGTTACTCTCGAACCCTTACTATAGAACAAACAGTTTTTGAATTTAAAGATTTTTATCATTCCGGGCTTTAAAGTTATTTCTTTGGGAAACAATATATGAAAAAGCTCATTGTTACAGCCGTTCTAGTATGCTCAACCGCAAGCATGATGCACTCAGGCAATTGTTGTACATCCGGTTTCGATGCGGTGAATGATGAAAAAGTTTGTGCAAAGGCAACAGCAAGCCTGCTCTTGTTACGAGAGAAGGCGCTTGCCCATGATGCTGATAGTTGTGCCGATCTTGGGCATTTTTGGGGGAAATTTGCTGATCATCGCTGTACAATACCAGATTTCTCTGCTGTTAGACTGCAGACATTAGGCTTGCTTGATAGCGATAATAAGGTGCCTGAAGCGATTCGAGTAGCATTTTTTCAGTACTCACAGTATGGAAGCTAGTCCTAATATATAAATGCATGACACCTACATAATGATTGGTTAAAAAATTATGAAAAAAAATATAGTCTTGTTCGCCGTTTTTGTTTTGAACGTAAACAGTTTATTTTCTACAGAACCATATGAACAAAAGAAAGCGCAGCCGGTAAAATACTTAAAAAAGCACACCCGACGCTTAAGGAAGGTATATAATTCTATCAATAGCCAAGATGATCGTTTAACTCAAGTTGATTACCAAAAAAACAGATTGAAGATCAAAGGTTTAGTAGAGGCCGGCGCTAATCCAAATATAAGAAAAGAAGGTGAGGGAGATTCACTTTTGCATACGGTTACAGAGCTTGATGATATTGAGGTTATGAAATCTTGTTTAGATAACGGCGCTAACCCTAATCAAATGACATGCCGCTCGCAGGACGACTTAGATAATAATTTTGAAACACCTATTTATAGAGCTAGCTCTGTCACAGCCGCGCAGCTTCTGTTAGCGTATAGAGCGAATCCTAACCACTTACTTTACCATGCGAAATTAGGCGGTTGTAAAGGTTTATTACATACCGCTGCTCTTTGTGACCGAGATCCAGAATTAATAAGCTTTCTCTTTAAGTCTGGCGCAGCCCCTAGTGTGAATTTACTTGGTATTACCCCATTGCACGATTTGTGTTGGAAGGCCCCTCGTACAACTCAATTTGCCAAGAAAGCTGCTCTTTTTATGTGGCATGAAGTAAGCTCAGACAGTAGAAGTAAGAAAAAAGAAAAACCCGTTGATTTTTTAAAGATTAAATCTCCGCAGTTGGTTGATCAATTTAACGCTATTGCTGCTGTTATTCCACAAGTAAAGTTGCAACAAGAAAAAGAACTCATAGAGTTCTTGGCAACAAAGATGTCGAAATGTTCAGCGGATATTGTTATAAGTTATCTCGGTTCAAAGAAACTCTCTTATGGAGAAAGTGCGTGGGCAACTATTAGCGCTGCAACCAGCAATTGTGGTCCAAGTATGACGTCAAAACCCACACCAGAACACCAATAAATTTAGGTATCAACAGAGCATTAAGGCCAATGATTATTGATACTATAAAAATTCGAATACAAGGATACAATAGAGCTATACCTGTTTGAGCAAGCGTACGCAACGCAAAGGAGATTCAATTTTTGGTGCTAAAGCAGTGAATATACGATACTGATTTTGGGATTGCTTATGATGCATATTAGGTCAGCAATGGTAGATGATGTCGCAGCCATAGCAAAAGTACATATCGACGGTTGGCGTTCTACCTATCAGGGTATAGTTCCTCAATCATATTTAGACCGGCTGTCTTATGACGGACGTCAGGCAATGTGGGCTGGTATTTTGAGTAGCGGAGATGTCGGTTCTGTTCATCTGGTGGTGGCTGATAACAATGATAAGGTTATTGGCTTTATTTCAGCAGGCAAAGCACGAAGCCCTGAATTGGGGTATGATGCCGAACTATATGTATTCTATGTGTCGTCAGAATATCAAGGTAAAGGTATTGGGAAACGACTGATGCACCGTGTTGCAGAACTACTCATACAGCATAATTTCTGCTCAATGTATTTGTGGGTTCTTGAAAAAAATCCATCAAGACCATTTTATGAAAAGATGGGTGGACAGCTTTTGTCTCAGACTGAAACGGCTGAGTTTGATGGGCACCAATTGACTGAGATTGCGTATGGATGGAGCGATTTGAAGAGTCTGTTAAATCGATAGTCTTTCAGAATTGCTGATGCAAACAACATTCAGCTGCCAGCAGGGGATGATCAGTTTAAGGTTATAAAAGAACAATTGGTTAAGTTTGAACCGATAAAGCTCAGGGCTGATCAATTGCGGTAAGACCAGCAGATAAAGCTTTTTTAGCCTTGATCCCTTTCTTTTACCTCAATTCTAAACTTCTCATTCTCGTAATAGATGGTCACTTCTTCAGGATTGGTTTTGCATACCTCATCCCATTGTTGCAGAAGATCAATCATGGCAGGTATTGGAACTGAAAGTGCTGCTTCACATGGATCTTCAGTAAACAGATCACCTGTGGCAATCATACCGTTATGTTTTTCCATAAAGGTACGGTTACTGCACCCTGTTTTATAGCGATCATCCAGTATCCAATCTATTCGTCTTTTGCCTTCACCGTAACCAACGTCATCTGTTAAACAATAACCGATACTACCCATCCCAAGAGTGTCTGAATCGGTTACCCATAGGGCTCTACCAAATTTTATTTTCACATATGACATTACGCGCCACCTCTAGATAAACCATTTGCATGTGCATCTGGATATGCTGTTATATAATCTCCAGACTTAATATCAGCAACTGCCCTGACAATAATTCCTTCTGAGGTTTGACCCAAGAATGAAATTCTTGTCCCTTTAATCACAGGAGCCTCGATTGGATTTTGAACTGCTTCTGCAAGTTTTGATATAACTTGTTCTCGACTCCAGGAAGTTGGAAAAAATGTTTTGTTGGGTTCCAAATGGCCATCACACAAAACATCAGCCATGATAATACCTGTTTTATTACACGTTCTGGGGTTAATCAATTTAACGCCCATCTCCTCTAGATGTTCAAGTATATAATGGTGGAAACCAGACAGTGATTTGTTCACTTCACCAGCAGGAAATATTTTTTCTCTCAGTTCAGCAGCAAAAATATGTTTTAGAAAGCTTTCAGGGGTATTTAAAGTTTCTCTGCCGGCGACTCGCAACACCTCTTGAGATGGTTGTAATGCTGTTTGAGCAGTTTTAGTCAATTCAACAATTTCTTGCTCATTGGCAACAAAAAACTTACTACTTCGTGCATATTTCATTA
>CAZHJT010000019.1:0-6525 GCA_964533545.1 uncultured Pseudomonadota bacterium
CACGGTTGTGTGTTGCCACGAATGCAAACTGTGCATAACTGATTATGCACAGCGCTATGCCCGCAAACAGCAAATTGCGAATAACGGGCGGTGCATCAAGGCCGTAATAAAGATTCATGAACATACAAATACAAACCTCTTTGAGTGGGTCATCCCTGCGCAGGCAGGGATCCATGCTGCTATGCGAATTCCTTTACACAAAATCAAGCCGCTTTTTCATGCGGCACAAAGCATGCATTCCCACTACAACAGTGATGAGCATAAGTACACCGCAGCAGAGCCAAAAATTCAAATATCCCGCTTGCCCAAGTAGTGCAGCACGCGTGCCTTCAGTGATATAGATCATAGGGTTGATCAAATCAAGATAGGCTACGACAGGTAACACATGGTGCAATGATAACCACGAAAATTGAAAGCCACCCATGAACCACATGGGGAAAATAAAGCGTGCCCAAACGCGCTCTAAGTTAGAAAGGCCGTCAATAAAGGTGGTAGCCCACGGAACAAATGACGCATAAAATATGCTTTGCAACATCAAGATGATCACCAGTTTGCCGTACGCAATCTCTTGTAATGAAAATTGGCTCCATAAACAGATTTTGCCAAGTGGCAACATGATGCACGACAGCGTAAAGTAGGCAATAGCATACGAAGCTGATTTGCTGGCAAGTGCCATCCATGAAGGAATCGGCAACGTCAATGCATAGTTAATGACACGATCACCTTCAAGATCTGCCGTTAACTCAAAAACACTGCGATAGAGCTCAAACAGCCCGAGCGATGCAATGACGCCGGCAAACTGAAAGGGGCCAAAATCGCGTGACAAGCCAAAGTAAGGCATAATATACGCCGTTACAAAGGTTGAGAGTACGACCCAAATCATCATGTCGATAATTTTGCTGTGTAAATTACGCTTAAAAACGATTAGATCGGTATAAATCAACTGTTTGCAGGTATTAAAATAAAATGATTTATGCATGGTTTGTCGCTTTCATAAGGGCGATAAAGACATCTTCTAAATTGTTCTGTTTAAAATCGGCCATCAAATTCTCTGGCGTGTCGATCAAACGAATGCGCCCTTGATCTAAAATGCAGACACGATCAGATAGTTTTTCCGCTTCATCAAGATAGTGTGTCGTGAGCAGTACCGTAATACCAGACTCTTTAAGCTCTTTGATCATAGACCATAATTGGCGTCTGATGTGTGGATCAAGTCCAACGGTCGGCTCGTCAAGAATAATAAAATCAGGTTGATGAATCAGGCTGCGTGCAATCATAAAGCGTTGCTTGTAGCCACCTGACAAAACATCCGCTCTTTGCTGCAGATATTTCTCAAGCTCAAACTGTTTGACGAGTTTTGCCACGCGCGGCAGAATCTCTGCATCACTAAGGCCATATAATCTACCGGCAAAGAGCAAATTTTGCTCAAGCGTGAGATTGGGGAACAAGTTCGGTCTTTGTGGGCAGTAACCAAGCTTTAAGCGATAGCGTGTAATGTCGTTATAGATCGAACGATCGTGCCACATAATATCGCCCGCTGTTGGCGGATGCAATGTTGCTATAATTGACGAGAGCGTGGTTTTACCCGCGCCATTAACGCCGAGAAGACTTATAATTTCGCCTTTCATGATATCCAAATCGATACCATGCAGCGCTTTTGTTGCACCATACTGTTTGGTTATCCCACGCAGGGACAACAGGACATGAGACATACTAATAACCTCAGGAAATAATATAAAAACGGTAAAAATAAGTACGTGAATAAGCGTGATAGTTTATGTAACTGATACAACCGACTCTGTCTGCGTTGAAAACGATCAGATGCAAGTCGTCGGGAATATCTGCTCTTCGAGTTTTTCGACGGGCAGATTATAAAGAGGTGGTTACCATGTGCGTGGCTCCTTTGAGTAAATAACAGTTTTAGGCTATCAAGTTCACTCGTAAAAGGCAAGACGCAGCATGCGCTGTGGCGATTCGCCGGTAGGTGTGGTACGATCAGTCTATCTTTAAGATGTATTGTGCTTCTGGGTGTAGCCATGTGGAGTCTGTTATGAAAACCGATTGTATTTTTTGTAAAATAATCGCTGGTCAGCTACCAACAAAACCATACGCTGAGTATGACGACATTCTGGTGATTCGTGATATTGCGCCAAAAGCGCCAACGCATCTGCTCATTATGCCAAAAAAACATATCCATGATATAGCTTCAGTTGAAGCGGGTGATATGCCATTAGTTGCGCGCATGATAGCGGTTGCTCAAGAGATTGCGCAGGATAACGACAAGAAAACAAAGACCGATTTTCGTTTGATGATTAATAATGGCGCCGGTGCCGGGCAAAGTGTGTTTCATCTGCACATGCACTTTTTGGCTGGCAAGCAGATGAGTGAATAAAGTAAAATTTTCTCCTTCGAGCACTAAAAAAAGCACCTCGGTTTTTGGCCAGGTGCTTTTTTAATCTATTGTTTTAACCAAGACTTAGTTGTCAGAGTCTGAGAACAGCGTTTCCCCTGCCATACCACCAAACTGTGGACCGCCAGCTTCTTCTGCTTCGAGAGTTCTTGCTTTTTTAGCAAAGCGGTAAGCGTCCTGCGTTAGTAGGTGCTCATCCGCAATTTTGTGCGCCAGCCATGCTGCTTCAGAAGTAGGTATATTCTCTTGCCCTCTGCGCATATAACCCTTTATTCTCTCTCTTCTTGTCAAAAGTTCTTCTCTGCCCTCTTTAGCTCTTCGGTCCTGAGCTGCCTGTTCTCTAGGAGTGAGAGCGATCTCATCACCTATAAGCTCCACCCTTTCTCTATCCAGAGCAGATATGTTGCCTGCCGCAACGAGTAAAACAGCAATCATAAGATTTTTTGATGTAAGCATAGTTGGACTCTTTGGTTAAAAACTATAGCCTGTGACTCTTAAGTCTATAGCTTTATAGTATCAGTCGGCACAGAAAAATTCAATAATTACTTTATTTTGTATGTTTTTTGAGGTAAAAAATACAGTCTGTATGGTTATTTTTTTGCCTTGAGAGACCTTTTTTTTGAGTGGGGAGGGTGCGCTTTGGTCTACCCTTTACTTAATCATGAAAAGCTCAGTGACTTTGCCCGTGTTTAGGGTGTAATTTGCCCCAATGATGCAGAGTGAGCCATTTTTGACGCCGCTGCTGATAATCGGTGACTGTGCCACCAGTTGGTCTGCCGAATAACGCACATTCGCACGAATAGACGAGGCGAGAGCATCAGGGGCATGAATATCGATGGCCGATTGCACAATGGTCTTTTCAATAGGGATAAGGACGGTTCCATAAAGATCATACGGTTTGCCAATGGCACCATTATGCTTTTTTAGGTGGTCGAGTGCGCCGGTCACAGCACCACATTGGCTATGTCCTAACACTAATATTATAGACGGGTTAAAGCTGCGTACGGCAAATTCGATGCTATCGATGACCAACTTGTCGACAACGTTGCCAGCCACCCGAATCACGAAAAAACTACCCAATGGTTGGTTGAATATATATTCGGGCGTTACGCGTGAATCTGCGCAGCTCAAAACAACATACCGCGGGTCCTGAACCTCAGGAATACGAGCACGTTGGTGCTTCATAGTGGTATCTTTTACAAATTTTTCGTTTCCCTTTTGAAGAGCTTGCCATGCTGCCGTTGGACTAGAATAGGGTAATGTCATTGTTGATACAGATAAAAAGGATGAAAACAATAAACAGCGCGCTATCTTTCCGCAGACCATAGAGAAAGATCCTTCCGATTATCTACGTCTTTTTTTTAGAAAGTGTACCACGGTTAAGCCGGAAACAAAAAGGCCGGCGGCTACTATACCAACTAAATACCAGTCATGGTGAGTCATAGGTTCAAGATGAAAAACAGGTGCCACTCCTGGCGTGTAAATGAGCATCAGCTGCAGGAGAAAGATGCCAATAAATGATGCAAAGACGCCTTTGTTAGCAAGAAACCCTAGACCGTAATATAAACGAACAATGTTGAGTGCAATCACTTCGCATATGACCATGCTGGTGAACATGAGGGTGTAGCTGTGTGTGTTGGTCATATGAAATATGGTTGAGCCAACATAAAAAATCGTCAATTCTGCAATGACTACCATAAAGCCAATGAGTCCAGGTACTAATGCAGCTTTCATGGGCAAAAGATCTTGCGCAAATTCGTTAGGGGTGCGATCCATAATATCGGCACTAAGAGGATCGTTAACCAATGCAGTTGTCATCAGCACTTCAGTGACAAGGTCAAGCCAGAGCAAGTGTATGGGTAATAACATAAATAAATGCTCACCGACGTGATTGGTGACTCCCCACACAATACCCGACGCCACAACACCAAGCTCTGCTACCGTTGTGGTAATAATGTACCCAGCGTTGCGGCGTACGCTATCGAAAATACCACGACCTTCTCTGATAGCGATGGGCAATGCATCGAAATTATCATGCAACAAAATAACGTCAGAGGCCTCTTTTGCCAGCGCGGTGCCAGATTCACCCATGGCAATACCAATATCGGCAGTTTTGAGAGCAGGGGCATCATTGATGCCGTCACCCGTTGTAGCAACCACGATACCAGATGCTTGTAGCGCTTTGACAATGCGCACTTTATGTTCAACCGATGAGCGAGCGCACAGAGCAAGGGTAGGGGCAATCTGCTGCAACTGTTCATCGGTCATCGTATCCAATTCCAAGCCGGTGATAATGCGCGAACCTTGTCGTATCAACCCTAAGGTGGTACCGATGGCGAGCGCCGTGTCAGGGTGATCACCCGTAATCATGATGGTGTTGATGCCTGCCTGTTGACAGTCGCTAATCGTTTTTTCAACACCTTTTCGTAAAGGGTCGGTCATACCCATGAGACCAACAAAAACAAGTGATTCATTGAGGCGAATATCATCATAGCTTTTTTGGTCGGGTACGGTACGGTAGGCGACAGCAAAGAGTCGTAACCCTTTGCTGGCAAGATTTTTTGCAGCATTTTGAATTTCACATACGGTGGCGGTCGTCAATGGTTCAACGCCATGTTCGGTTAAATAGTCTGTTGCATGAGGCAAGAGCGTGTCGTAAGCCCCTTTTACATAAAGCTTCTTTTCGTTACCGTCAGCACGCACAGATCCCATCAAGCGTAAGGTTGCATCAAAAGGTATCTCTGCAACGAGTGGATGAGTTTCATTAAGCTGTTTTTTCTCAAGGCCAGCTTTAAGACCAGCAATAAGCAGCGCTGCTTCTGAGGCATCTCCGGTGAACTTCCATTTCTTATGCTCGTGATATATGTCCGCGTCATTACACAGTACCCCTATTTTCAGCGTTAAGAGTAATGCTGGGTCTTGTTCAGGTGTATAGGCTGCCGCATCTCGTGTAAAGCTGCCATCTGGGGCATATCCTTGCCCGGTCACCTGCGTCAAGACGCCATGATTCCACACGCAGGTAACTATTTTCTCATTTTTTGTCAGGGTGCCTGTTTTATCAGAGCAGAGAACGGAAACGCGACCTAAGGTTTCAACTGCCGCAAGTCGCCGCATTAAAATTGCATGATGAGCCATGCGTTTGGTGCCTGCCGCAAGTGCCAAGGTGGTTGCTAGCGGTAATACTTCTGGAATTGCAGCAACAATAAGGCTGAGCGATATGAAGAACATATCATATGCAGGGATCCCTTTTAGGAGTCCAATGACAATGGCAATGGTTATAACAGTAAAACATATCCACGTTATGCTGCGTACGAGTTTGTCGAGGCGCGTTTCGAAAAAAGTTTTACGTCTATTGTCTAAGTCCAACAGGTGGGCAATTTTGCCAAGTTCAGTGTCGGTACCAGTCTGCGTGATGATCACATGCCCTTTGCCATTAATAATAGCAGTGCCACGAAACAGCATATTTTTCCGATCACCGATAGCTAATTCCTGTTGGTCGATCCTGTCGGCAGTCTTGAAAGAGGTAGATGATTCACCCGTCAAAGCTGACTCATCGACGCCAAGATGTGCGGCATCAATAATTCTGCCGTCGGCGACCATAATATCGCCTGATTCTACCAGTACAAGATCGCCGGGTACGACATCGTGTGCCGCTACGCGTGCTTTGACGCCATCGCGTAGTACGGTAGCGAGTGGACGTGTTTTATCGAGCAATGCGGATATTGAAGCTTCAGCTTTGTACTCTTGAAAAAAGGTAATGCCTATGGTTGCACAGAGTATGACGACAATGATGATGGCGTCTGCTTGTTGACCAAGCGCAAGTGAAATAACGGCTGCACCTAACAAAAGCCATACAAAAATATTAGAGAATTGATTGGTTATAATTTGCCAAGGTGCCCTGCGAGAATTGGTGGGGATTTCGTTCCTACCATATTTTTTCAGTCGATGTTTGACCTCTTGTGAGCTCAGGCCAGTTTCTTTATTGGTTGCGAGTTTTTGTGCTACAACGTCACTGTCATCGCACCACCAGCGATTTTCTACCATGGTATATCCTTAACAGTAGGCATAATTTTCTTTATGCCTACTGTACTCGAAACCATAACCGCGATTCAAGA
>CAZHJT010000019.1:6553-11273 GCA_964533545.1 uncultured Pseudomonadota bacterium
TTAATAAAGGGCATTACCGGGTCATCCCTGCGCAGGCAGGGATCCATGCTGTAAAATTATTTCCGTTTGATAGCATTCTATTGATTTCTAAATATGAGCCTTTTCTCAAAAATTATTTGAAAAAATCCGTCATACTGCTGTCTGAATTTAGGTGATGTTCAGGCTTAGTGAAATATCGAATTTTGAATTATAAACAGCATGGATCCCTGCCTGCGCAGGGATGACCCACTAAGTTATTCGATCAATTTTGTTTGTGACTAACCTTACCTACAGAAAATAACCAGAGCCAACAATGACCGTAGAATCATTTTTCTGGACCGGTTCCGCATACATAAGGTATTTCATGCCATGCAATGTATAGGTAATAGTACCTGCTCCACGGCTGGTATGATTAATTATCGTCTTGACGAACGGTTTGCCTGTATCATCCTTCATGCTCAACAGATTATGCCAGATAAGATCTCGTTGTTCTGGTCCGTATGAAAAACAGACGCCATTGCTGTCGATGGCAAAGACGAAAAGATCGCCACGGCAAAATTTGCTCGCAGGATCGACAAAAGCTTCGTAAGCCGCCTCTTCTTTATTGCTCTTAAGATAATCAATACCGCTACGGGCAAGAAGATACATTTTTTCAAACTTTGATAGCGGGAAGATACCACAGCTTATAATATATTCATCGGTACCAAGAGAGATTCGTTCGACATAAGTAGCCTTGAAAGAGTTTCTGCTTTTGTAATCGATCCAGGTAGGCCCATTTTGAGATTCGGTAATCATCTCTCGTACGTAATATTCTCCTGCGTCATCTTGAACATCCCATCTGTTGGTTCCAACAATGTCTGGGTTGCACCCGTGCGCGATACACAGACCTTTCAGGTCATAGACGGCAAGACAAAGATCCCCATATAAGAAATCGTTCGTTCGAGAGAACATTTTTGCTGCTTGCGTTTTACCATTACCCTTCATGTATTGGTAGCCCCTTTTGACGAGTTCGACTACCTTGCGCCTGTTTGCTGTTGGATAAAAACCGCAAGCAATGAAATATTCTTTGCCGGTCTCATCGACTACTTTTTGGGCATAGGTCTTTTTAGGAGCGTTTTTCGACATATATTCGACCCAAATACCGCCAGATGCTTTTTCTTTGAGCCGTTTAATAATCTCTTTGTTAACGAATTTGCCATTGGCGTCACGATAGTTAAGCCCATTGGTGCCAATAAGTCCTGGTATATCACCATGCGCAACATGCACACCGTCAAAACTTAATGCGTAAAGATACAGATCCCCTTGTATAAAGCGACCAAGAGGATAGCCCATGGCGCTAAAAACTTCGGCAGGTGATTGTTTATTTTTTATAGAAAAATTAAACAGTTCAACAGCGCTTTTGACTAAGTTTTGCACGGAAGATGATTTTGAGTGAGGGTAATAGCCTGCGCCTACTATATATATTTTATCGCCTTGGGTGACCTGTTTGACATACGATACTTTCGTTGCCCCTCGCCATTCATAGCTTGTCCAGCCATTGTTGGAGGGGGTTAAACCTTCTCGTATAATATGTTGTACAATAGGATCACCATAGATGCTTTTCATGTCCCAAAGGTTTTTCCAAATCAGAGAGTTATCTTGGCCATGGCACAAACATACCCCTTGTGTATCGAATACGAACAGGTACAGTTCGCCAACTACAAAATCTTTGTTAGATGCGAATGCGTGAAATGCTTTTACAGGGCCATTTTTTTTCAGGAAATCGATGCCCTTGTCTACCAATTTGACAACAGAAGCGCTCTTTGATTTGTCATCAAACTGCTCGGTAGAAAGATCTGCTATCTCCGAGTTGATCGATTTTGCTTCAATGGCAGGCGCTGCGGTTGGTGCTGCTGGAGATTGAGTTTCTTTTTCGGCCTCTGTTAGTGCATCCGGTTTATCATCATCATTATTGTCAGGTAATGGTTTGTCTGGGGTGTTATTAACGATAACTTCAGCTTCGGTGTCGATGCATGTTTCTGTGCCATTGCAGGCTATGTGGGATGAAAAGAATCGATAGAGCTTCGTGTGCCCTGCGTATAAACCGACACCGATAATGGCCATGAAAAGGCCAATATGCCTTAATTCTGCTTTCACCTTACTCTCCTTTTTTTAGATAGTAGTATCGGCTTTTTTTATTCCTTTTCTCGTTGCCCTAAAATTCTGAGCAAGAAAAGAAACATGTTAATAAAATCAAGGTATAGCGTAAGTGCGCCTATAATTGCAATGCCTCCGACATCCTGACCAGAATAGATCATCTGTTGCGCGATCTGTTTTATTTTTTGTGTGTCGTATGCGGTCAGCAGCGTGAATATAATAACGCCGATTGCTGATATCACGAGCTCAAAGCCAGAGTTCTTCCAGAACATATTCACCAACAAAGCTAGTATGAGACCCCAGACTGCCATGCCCGCAATATATCCCATTTGGGTAAGATCAGCCTTTGTTACGTAGCCATAAAGAGCCATTGAGCTAAACATGCCGGCCGTAACAAAAAAGGTGGCATAAATTGACGGTAAGCTATTCACAATAAAAATAACTGACAACGTAATGCCCATTGCAGCGGCATAGGTTAAAAAGAGTAATCTAGCCGTCGCTGGATTCATTTTAGTAATAAATCCAGATAGTGCTATAACCAAACCTATTTGAAAGAGAAACAACCCAATCGTAATCCAAGAGTTAGTAACAATGGTCTTCATCGCTGCCGGTGATGTTGAGATCGCATAGGCAACGCCGGCCGTTGTCGCAAGCCCTACCGACATCCAGCCATACACGCCGTACATAAAGTTGACGACTTTGTCGTGTGTTTGAGAGTCAACAAACTGCATAAGATACTCCTTGTAAGATAAAATAGTAGAATACGTCGATTACTTATTCTTGCAGCACATGGCGACTATTTAAGGATGTTACACGCTTTTACTGTATAGCCAGATAGCAATGATGTCCACTTTTAGGCTGTATGATCGCCAGTTCTTGCGGCATGCAAGCAACTTGTAGTACACCTAAAGAGTCGTCTTCTATTTCAAGAAAAGGGGCTTAATTATGAATAATGTAACCAAGATATCGTGGATGCTTGTACTGGTGAGTATTCTTGCAGGCTTTACCGGTGAACAGTCTGGCGGCCGCGATAGCCGCAAGCAGGCGGTTAATCTTTCAGGGACGCTGGTGACACAAATGGGTCACAAAGAATATAAAGTTGAGAATATCTCTATTGCCAACATGCTTAATGATATCAGGCTCTTTCAGTTGCCAGACACTCCTGCAGGCTCTTTGTCTGAAGATCCACATGCTGGTGTTGAATTTAAGGTAAATCTTGAAAAAGGTGTTGTTATAGAAGTTCCCACTCCACGAAGAATCTGGAGCTATAAGCGTAATGAGCGCGCTTCAAAGGTAGAGTATATTGCTATTGCCTTTACGCCATGTGATAAGGGCGAGAAAGAAGAATATATTGTCGAAACAACACGTCCAGTCTTGTGTGAGCGCTTTGAGGGTGCTTGCAAATCGATCCCTATGCGCACTCCGCTGTCACAAATTGAGCGCTTAGAGATTACTGACAGCAAGCCGTGGGATGAGCCAAGAGCATGCCGCATTAAACCTACAAAAGAGCAGGCTGAAACAAAGAGTCAGGCGCTTAAAGAGCTGCGTGATGAGAAAGGACAAGTACAAGCACCAGCGGCATCAAAACGAGTTGTGACACAAGAAAAGGCATAAACAATTTAAGGCTTCTTAGGTGGATTTTTTTATCCTCTGTAGTACGCTCAGGCATGCGGTCTGAAGTTTTTTCATGCTCATTACTATACAAAGGTTTTTTATGGCTATTGCAATTACACAAGACAATTTCGAACGTGAAATTAATCAATCATCAAAGCCGGTCGTTGTAGACATCTATGCGGTATGGTGTGGACCATGTACTCAAATGGCGCCTATTTTTGAAGAGCTTGAAAAAGAGATGGGGCAAACGCATAAGTTTGCAAAGATTAACGTTGATGAAGCGCGTGAGCTTTCTATTAAGTATGGCGTTACTTCAGTCCCTACCTTTTTGTTCATCAAAGATGGCCAGGTAAAGGGTAAAGAGACTGGTTATATGGCTAAAGATGCTTTGAAGAAGAAAATTGAAACGCTTCTTGGGTAAGCAAATACTTATTCTACAGAAAAAAGGCTCTCGGGTTATTCCGGGAGCCTTTTTTTATTTCTTAAGGGAATACGACCTGGTTATGCCATCAGGCATGCAGGTTCGCTCGCAGATGCCTCCCTGGTAGCCTTTTTAATCCTCTCTGCTCTCTCTTGAGCCGCACATCTTTTCAGGTACAGATACTGAGCAACGGTGTAAGCCGTCACTGCGCCAAAAAGGAGCATAATTTCGGTCAAACTATCTGCTTCAATCGCAAAAAAGGCTGTTGGGGCTAAGGTAGGGGTAAGGTCAACGGGCCCCTGTCGATAGGCAAACGCAGGCTGTAAAGGGGCTAAACTGACCACACAGGCCAGGAAAAGCGTTTTTAGCTTGGATATACGATTTATCATGAAGAACTCCATTTTCTAGGTATTTTTACCTGTTTTTGACCGATTTTTCTCAGGTTTGTTCCCCTGTCTTGCCTGGGGCTAGGTAGGGGGCATTTGCTCAAACCTGTCATTATAGTACAATATTAAGAATAAATAGGCAAATTAAATAGTCTAGCCAAAGCTCCTGGCAAGATTTTTTCAG
>CAZHJT010000019.1:11283-18563 GCA_964533545.1 uncultured Pseudomonadota bacterium
AAGGCTAAATAAGGAGGTTCTTATGAACTTTATAGCTAAAAACATACTAGCGATATCGTTATTTTTCTCAGGGACAGGCATCTTGGCTACTGATGGACGAGTTATGGCTACAGACGGTGTTATGTATGAGCCCGTTTTCTACGGCCCAGAAGCCCCAGGTATTTCACACTTTGTGGGAAACCTTATAAGAACATTGGCAGCAAAAGTCATTGGTGATACTGCGGAAAATAGTCAGGCGGTGGGTGAAGCAGTAGGCGGTGTTGTAAGTGCAATACCTAATGCGGTCTCGTCAGCACTAGCAAACATTGGCAGTACCTATGCGTTCCAATCATTAATGCATTATTTTTATGCACCAATTAATGTGCCAACCACTGGTTATAGTTGTGTGTCGTCGACGGACAACTGTCTTTCTTGGGCTGCAAAAATTGCAGTCGGCGGAGCGATAGTGTTATCAGCGCGCTATGCCTATAAAAAATGCAAGCCTGTTATAAACCCCTTTGTTAAAGGTGCTGCAGATATCACCTCATGTGCAGTTCGCCATACTGTTAATGCAGCTGCAGGAGCTATCAAGGGTGTTGGCAAAATGATAACGAGATAAGAGTTAACAATAAAGAGGGGGCGTGTGTATAATGCGCCCTCTTTTGCTGTGATAAAATTTTGTCGAGAGAATCCGTTATTCTTAATCTATATATGGAGGTTCAAGTATGAACTCATTATTGAAAAACGCGTTAGTAGTAACGCTCTTGCTACCGGCTGGTTCAGCGGTTTGTAAGTCAGGTGATGACATCTTCTTTGGTGGCTTCTCACACGAAGCGCCTGTGGCAAGAGCTCAAAGTTATTGGGAACAAGTAGTGCAAGCCAGTGGCTTTTCTATGGCGAGAGCTCAAGGCTATTGTGAGCAAGCGGTAAAAGCATGTGCTCAAGGAGCTGAGTATGCAAAAACAGCATCGACGCAACTGCTTGATTACGTGCGTGCCAACACTCCGGAATGTCCTGCATGTCCTGAATGGGTAGTACAAACATGTGCATATTTAGCAGAAATGCCAAAGCATGTTGAAGGTGCATCGCTGAACGGTTATGCAACCGCAGATAACGCAAAAAATATTCTTACCAAGGTGGGAGCAGCAGCAGCTGTTGCAGTAGTAACCTATGGTATTTACAAAGTTGCGTTTAAGAAAACGAAGAAAGAAGAGAGCGTCGCTTCTTGTCGCTTGTCATAACAGCCAAGAGTGTTAAACGTTAGAGAATAAGAAAGAGGGCGTGCGAGTTGTACGCTCTCTTTCTTGATTTTAAAAAATAAGCTTGGCGTTATGTTACTCGCAGGTTGCGTACAATGCTTCAAGTGCCAATCTGGGATTTTGTTGTCCAAAAACGGCAGTGCCGACAACGAACTCCTGGCCGCCAGCGCTGCAAATAGAGGCTATGTTCTGCTGGTTAATGCCCCCATCGACGCCGATGGTAAAGGTTAGGCCCAGTTCGGCGCGTTTTGCGGCAAGTCGTTCAATTTTTTTCAAAGAATCGGGGATAAAAGCTTGACCGCCTGCCCCAGGCTCGACGGACATGATCAGTAGTTGATCTACTAAGGGAAGCAGGGCAAACGACGTTTCTAAGGCAGTTTTAGGGCTTAGAGCAAGAGATGGGCGCCATTTTTTTTCTCTTATGCGATTAATGACCCATTCAGGGTCGCGCGTTGACTCAAGGTGAAAAGAGAGCAGGCTGCCAGGTTTAAGCTTGAGCTGCTCAAGCATGGCCAACGGGTTTGTTACCATCAGGTGAACCCACAGGGGTTTTTCGGTAGCCCGGTCTAGAGCGTTGACGGTCGGGGCTCCCCAGGTGAGATTGGGCACAAAATGGTTGTCCATGACGTCGCAGTGGAACCCTTGGCAAAGAGGTTCTAGGCTCAAAACAGCCTGCTTTAGGTTAAGTTGATCGGCTGCAATCAGTGATGGATAGAGTGCTGGCATGTCCGGTCCTTTTTTGATAGCAATGAGCGCAGAGAGTTTCTTTTAGGTATAGTACGAGTATTTCAGGAAGTTGTTATACTATGATAGTGTTCCTGTTTTCAATTAAAGGGTCAAAATGCAGACAGTTTCTAAAGTTGCCATGATTATTCTGATGCAGCAAGATATTGCAAAAGGGGTGGCATTTTATCAAAAGCTTGGTTTGAAATTGCTTTTTCACTTGCGTGACAAGTGGGCAGAGCTTGATTTGGGTGGGGTAAAAATCGGCTTGTGTCCTACAAGCGTCGACCCAATCGATCGTCGCATTGGAGTGGTTTTCGCGGTAGAAGACTTGCAAGCTTTCTATCAAGAACATAAAGATTCGGGCATATTTATGAATGAGCCAACTGAAGCGCTTCACGGCATCATGGTTTCGTTTAAAGATCCAGGCGGCAACATTCTTGACTTATACCAGCCAACACCTGAACGGGTAAAGGATCTGGTCAAGCGCGTGGCGGATGAAGGTTGCTGCAAGGGGCCTCAAGAGGCAGATGAAGGCAGCAAGGCAGGCTGTTGTCGCAAAGATAAACCGACGAGCTAAGCAATCGACATCTTCATTGCAGGACTCATGTTTATCAGCATAAAATGGCGTTCTTTTTTTGTGCATGTGAAGCGGGGAGTTACTCCTGAAATAAATCTTTAAAAATAAGGTTTATTTTAGTCTTGCTAGGCTCTTTGTTTTTGCAAATATGAGTCTGTTTCTATCAAGAAAAATAGATTGAAACTTTTAAGTTTTGGCCTATACTTTTTAATAAGATTGATCTTATAAGTTTGTGTATTACCGTTTATAAAAATAGGAGGCTCTGATGTTTGAGCATTTTCGGCCTATCGGAGATAGAGTTCTAATTAAACGCCTTGAAGGCGAACAAAAAACAGCAGGCGGTCTTTTTATTCCTGATGTAGCAAAAGAAAAAACTCAAGAAGGTTTTGTGATAGCCGTTGGACCAGGACGCCTTGACCGTGATGGCAAGATGGTTGCAACCGCAGTTAAGCCTGGCGACAAGGTCTATGTCGGCAAATATACTGGCACAGAAATTGGCGATGAGTATGTCATTGTTCGTGAAGATGAAATTCTTGGTGTTGTTGAGAACAGTTAACATCATCTAAAAAATACGGAGATCAGTTTATGTCATCAAAAAGAATTATATTCGGCACGGTAGCGCGTGAAAAGATCCGTAAGGGTGTTGATACGCTTGCCGATGCAGTCAAAGTAACTCTCGGGCCCAAAGGGCGTAATGTTTTATTTGAACGCTCATTTGGCGCACCTATGATCACCAAAGATGGTGTTACGGTTGCTAAAGAGATTGAGCTTGAAGATAAACTCGAAAATATGGGCGCGCAAGCGGTGCGTGAAGTAGCAAGCAAAACTGCCGACATTGCCGGTGATGGTACAACAACCGCTACCGTGTTGGCGCAGGCTATTTTCCGCGAAGGTAACAAATATGTTGCCGCTGGTGCAAACCCAATGGAACTTAAACGTGGTATCGACAAAGCAGTTGTTGCTGTTGTTGACCATGTACAAAAAGAAGCAAAAGCTATCGACTCAAAAAAAGAGATCGAACAGATCGCTACCATTTCTGCAAATTCAGATCTTCATATCGGACACCAAATTGCAGAAGCTATGGACCGTGTAGGTCGTGATGGCGTGATTACCGTTGAAGAAGCAAAAGGTATGCATGACGAGCTTGATGTTGTTGAAGGCATGCAGTTTGATCGTGGGTACTTGTCTCCTTATTTTGTAACCAATCAAGAAAAGATGGAAGTACAGCTTGATAATCCACTCATGTTGGTTTTTGAGAAAAAAATCAGCGCGATGAAGAGCATGTTGCCATTGCTTGAGCAGGTAGCAAAATCGGGTCGCTCACTCGTTATTTTAGCAGAAGATGTTGAGGGCGAAGCGCTTGCAACATTGGTCGTCAATAAATTGCGTGGCTCACTCAACGTGGCAGCAGTTAAAGCGCCTGCATTTGGTGATCGCCGTAAAGCGATGCTTGAAGATATTGCTATCTTAACCGGTGGGCAGATGATTTCAGAAGATCGTGGTCTTAAACTTGAAAATGTTGGTCTTTCCGACCTTGGTACTGCAAAGCGTGTTGTTATCACTAAAGATACCTGCACCATTATCGAAGGTCATGGCAGTATCGAGATGATTAAGAGCCGCGTGCTACAAATCAGAGCGCAGATCGAAAACACAACCTCTGATTATGATCGCGAAAAATTGCAAGAACGTTTGGCAAAGCTTGCCGGCGGTGTTGCCGTGATTCGTGTTGGTGCGGCTACTGAAACTGAAATGAAAGAAAAGAAAGATCGTATCGACGATGCGTTAAGCGCTACACGCGCAGCAATTCAAGAAGGTATTGTTGCCGGTGGTGGTGTTGCCTTAATTCGTGCACAAAAAGCGGTTGACGCGCTTGTGCTTGAAGGTGACGAAAAGCTTGGTGCGCATATTGTACGCAAAGCGCTTGAAGAGCCATTGCGTATCATCGCAACAAATGCTGGCGCTGAAGGCTCTGTCGTTATAGATCGTGTTAAAAAAGAATCAGGGCCTATGGGCTTTGATGCTAAAAACGGCATCTATGTTGACATGGTAGCTGCAGGTATCATCGATCCTGCGAAGGTGACTCGTTCTGCGATTCAACATGCAGCATCTATTTCTGGTTTGCTCCTTACTACAGAAGCGGCTATTTTTGATGTACCAGAAGAGAAGAAATCTTCTGCTACACCAGCAGCTGGTATGGGTGGTGGCATGGGAATGGGCGGCATGGGCGGAATGTACTAAGCCGACGCGCAACGCTTATTTTTTCGAACAAAACAAGGGCCGGGAAATTCACTTCCCGGCCCTGTCACATTTTTAACCTCTTGCACCAAGGACTCCTCTCCTTGGTTCATTTCCTCAGACTTGTCTATTCCGCCCCCCCCATTTGTCCTTTTTTGGACTTAGGGATATAATTTTCATATAGCAATAAAAAACTAAGGGTTGATACTCTTTAACCAAGGAAATAGTATGATTATGCGATTTAGACCTCTATTTTTGGCCTTAGGGCTTATTTTTGCCTACAGCCCCGCTATACAGCCGATGGCTTCAAAAGCATTCACCAGTGTGTGCGCTTTAACACGTTGGGTTCCGCTCTATTGCGTAGCCTTTGATGCTATGGTGCTCAATAATCCCGACTATATCAAACCAACTGAGGCAGATATTAAAGCGCATCAAGAGAGAAGCTTGAAAAAGAGAAAGCAACTGACTTCTGTTGAATTTCCTAAAGCGCATGCTTTTTTTAAATCTATAGCAGATAAGCGTGACCTTTCTTCTATTGCTTTTACTGTACAGTCTGAAGCAGACTGTATGCAAGATGGTAATTACTCAGAAATGGGTGCACAAGACTTGTCGCGTGTTGTTTTCATACGAGACAAATGTATACAACAGGCAGAAGATATTTTAAACAAAGAAAAATTCTCGCACGATGACCAAGCATCTTTGGCTTTTCTGGAAGGTGTTTTGCATCACGAGCTGACGCATATTGAGCGCAATAGTGTTGTGCGAAAAAATGCGGGACAAGGTTACGCTGTATTAGCTTCTTTTGCTTTGCTTGATGCAACACGACGTGTAGCCTCTAAGGTAGTTCCTGCTCTTTCATATAGTACTTTCATCGGAAAAACGCTCTATGGACTAACGAGTGTTGCCGCAATACCGTTCAGTGCAAGGCTATCTTTCATCTATAATCAATATGATGAGTATAAAGCTGACGATGGCATTCCTGCCCGAAAAGATCTGTTAGAAGAACAAGCAAAAGATTACGAACGCATGCACGTCAAAGACACTGAAAGAGGTAGATACGGCTCTGGATTGAGTAAGAAGATCATGGACACTTTCCCCGTGTTGTACCACTTTACAACGGAGGGGGAAAGTCATCCACCACATATTTGCCGAGCCATTAGATTCAGGAAGCGCATACAAGAATTAGAAAAGCAAGAACAAGAAAAAAATCATATTTATCAAAGTCCTGCAACGCAGGTATAACCCCCATTTACCATTATAGAGTAAGGAGTCTTGTTATGAATAAGAACAGCATCTTAAAATATTCTCTTGCGGCGTTGGTCTGCTTATCGGCAGTAGAATCTCGTCCTGCTGCAAACAAAGTTGACGCAAAATCATTTGTGGTTCTTGCCACGGCAGGGACACTTGTGATTTCTGTAATTGATGCAATGGAACATGCTATGAATGTTAACTACAACGCTCGCTTGGCGGCAGATATAGCCCGGCTTGAATCCATGCAGTGTTCGGGAGACAATACTGCTTTTGTTAAGCTAGCATCTGCTTCTTGGCGGCAGTGGTGGTACGGTGAAAACACAGTAAAATTTGATCAGTGCAAAGAACATCTTCATGCTCTATATGCAGAATTCGCAGAGCGTCATTATAGAGTTAAACATTACTCGCATCTGCATGCGCTTTTGCTTTCGGCCTTTACTTCTGCAATGGCAACAGGCTGTGCATGCTGGGCAGCGACGAAGTAACAAGCTTTTTGATTATAATAAAGGCATAAAAAATGGGGCCAGGAAGAGAATATCTTCCGGGCCTTATTCTTTTTTAAAGATATACAACACGGCAACATTCATCTTCGAACTCTTTTTCAGATTAAGTCAGAGTTTTGCTTTCTTTACGCAAAGTTTTTGATTTTTTTTCTCTTGCTGTGCTATGGTCCACAGAGTTAGAGCATCGAAATTTTATTTGAAGGAGTTGTAGATGAAGTCTGCTTTCTCGAGAATAATTTAAGACAGGTAAACCACTAGCTTGACTTGACTGAAGCTCATATGGAAGACGCTACTTTGCAAGGGGTGCAGCTACAAGATGCAAACCTAGAGGGTGCAGATTTTGAAGGCAGCGATATGTTTGGCATTCATTTCAATGAAAGAACTCGTTTGTGCGGGACCAATTTGAATGGCGTAAAAGGGTTAACGGAAGAACAAAAACGGTATGCGCGTGAGCAGGGGGCTACTAACGTTCCTGCGTAACGCATACACAAAGACCGTCGGATCAAAATGAGTCCAGTGTCTACAAGGGATCCTATGTATTGTCAGTCGCGACTGAGGTTATGGCGGGCAAATGTCTTGGGTAATTCCCGCGCCCTGTTCGCCGTAACTTGCCAACCCGGACCTGTTCTTCGTAGCTTCAGCGAAGTAGAAAGGCGTGGATAAGTGAAGGCTGGAAGGGGGAATCAAGTGTTCGCATCTTAGTCAAGCTTGTTATAGGAGAGGGCTGGTCAAACGTGGATTAAGGTGCAA
>CAZHJT010000019.1:18573-21226 GCA_964533545.1 uncultured Pseudomonadota bacterium
AAGCTAACTTTTTGAGCATAGTTAGATTTGTGTGTATATCTTAGCGTGGGCCTACTATAGTAGTGGAATCGTTCTTTATTGTTATATAACGATATTTACTATAAGCTAACTTTGTTAAACTCAATGCTAGATACAGATCTAAACAGGAACGTTATCTCATGTTCGGCTCTTGTAAGCCCGTTCGGCCTCTTGGTCTTTTTCTTTTAATATTGGTTGCTGGCTGCAGCACAAAGCAGGCTCAAGCTTCTCCCGGAGACATATACAATGAAAAGCGTGATGGGATAGAGCTTTGTGTAAAGCGTTTAAGTGGTCCTGAATCGCACAGACAGTTTGGTCGCGATTTAGTCGACCTTGGCTATCAACCAATCAAAATAACTATTTTAAACGACTCAGATGACCAACTCTTGATCCGTGCAAGCTCAATCGATTTAGAGCATGTTTCTGCAAAGCAGGTGTGTCAAGGAACTGAGCGTTCCGTATTGGGCCTGTTGTCAGGGCCTGCCTATTTGTCGGTCTTTTTTGCATGGCCGGTCTTGGCGCCTGTCATTGGTGCTGGTGTATGGCTTTCGGCATGTAACAAATCTGTAAAAAGTAAAATTCGTGAAAAATTCTTTGGTGAGGATAAAGTCGTTGAGTTGTTGCCGTATGAGCAGTTGTCGCGCTATGTGTTTGTGCCGACCAACACGCCTACTGAGCGATTCAATCTTTATCTTTTCAAGCGCCAAGAAAAAATGTACGTGCCATTTACGGTGAGATTGTAGTAACGATTTTTATGAAGTTTTGCACCAAAATTTTCTTTTAATGCTGAGATCTTTTTTCAAGCACAAGCGAATAAGCGAATTCGGAACCGTTTCTGTTATGATACATAGTTATGTATTCGGTACTCTTTTTTTTCGCAATAAGTACCGCATTTTTATCTGCTAAATCCGTATCTTGTATGTACCAAGAATCATAGGTAGATTCTAAAGAATTGCCATTGAATCGATAAACATCTCCACCCAAAATTACATAGTTATGTTCCGCTAAATACTCTACGACGTCTAATGTGTCCTTATAGGCCCATGCGACATTATTAATATGTAGATTGTCCAAAGAATAAGAGTTTGTTAGAAAGTTTTCAGGCAAAAGCATATAGTTATTGAATATCCAGCAACATATTAAACAGGATGCTAATATTCACTTTCAATGGATGAAAGGTAAGCGCTAGCTTTTACGCACTCGAATGCTTCTTGAGCAGCATTTGTCAATTCTTCTTCACTAGAATACTTACGAATAGGATTAATAATATCAGGCGCATACTCGTCGGCTACCGTGACCAATTTTTTAATAATCAATGTTTGTGTATTGTCTAGCTCTTCAAAATCGATTCTTTGTCGATAGAACCTATCAAATTGTTGTGCAAATTTTTGTGAGCTGATTCGGCCTTGCAGATATTTTTCTAAAAATTGCACGAAAGATTCAGGGCATATCCTTTGGTCTACCGGCTCATCAACATAGACGCGGCTTTTAAGAGCAGGAGCATCAGAATTGTTGGCAGATTTTTTAGGGATGTAGGAGCTTAGCGCTTCATACTCATCAATTTCTTGTTTTCGCTTTCTGAAGATAGCCATATCTTCTGGTTCTCGTTCAAGTAAATTTTGATAATGAATGGGGTCCAATAATTCTTTATATCCCCATAGAGCACTTAGTTCATCTACATCATTGCCATAAAATTCAAAATACCACTCATTGTAGAGAAGTTTGCTTGTTATCTCAAAGAAATCTGCAGGAAACCACATTGGGATATCGGTTATCAAATAATAAACAATATTGTTATAGATAGACATACCGTATACCGTATACTGTTTTCCTATTTTAAATTCATTATAGATATCTTTAGAGTAAATAAGAGTAGCCAGTGTCTTTTGAGATAAATCACATTTTCTATTTGTTATGCATGTAATAATCATATTGCAGTTTTCTTGCTTAGTTAGTCTTTAAATTTAAAATCATCAAACAATCCCGATATGGGATTATACACATAATGAATGACAACATTATATTTTTTCGTAGGATTAGGATGGTGCTCGCCCTCCTCAGTGGTCATAGGTTCACATACTTCAACGACTTGTTGCATTTTTATCCAACCTTCTTCTGCTGGCCACCTGGAATCCGTCATTTTAATGTGTTTAATGTGATAGCCATCTTGTGGGTTTGACATTACTTCATTCATGGCGAGTTTCTCATCATATGTTTTTGGTTCTGTTCTTCCATTGCTATTCCCTCGTCCCTCTACCTTCACTAAAACATCACTCAGATCAGCGAGTTCGTTTATGATCGCCGGCGCAGCAGAAGTTGTAGCATCAACAAGACAGATTTCATCAGTTAGCTGCGCCGTTGCATACCCAGCTTGATGCTCTTGTTGTTGCGCTTTTCCAGAGTCAATTGTAGCAGTAGTATCCCCATCAATAGAGAGAGCTGAAGAACTTTCTGATTTTGATTCTCTAACTACTTCTTCGAGCTTCGTTTCAATCTGTGCTGAAGCTGTTCCATGCGGAGCCTCGGATGATACCGCTTGTTCTCCGGCAGAGGTAGCATCAACAACTGTTTGCGCATCGCTTGGCGAATCGAAGCTTGGCAGTGTTTGCCCTTGCAAACCACAGGAGGGCATTTT
>CAZHJT010000020.1:0-19713 GCA_964533545.1 uncultured Pseudomonadota bacterium
TGTTGGCACGCTGGTACGGGTTCCCTTGCGCAACCGTGTGGTGTCAGCATTGGTTGTAAATATCAGTGATGTTGCACCGCAAGCGACCTATGCTATTCGTGACATACTGGGTGTTGAGCGATGGGCCGATGATCGGCACTATTATGAGTATATAAAGGATCTGAGCACGTACTACCAAACGGACTCTATTCATTTTATAAAGCGCATGCGCCAATTTTTGGCGGCCAAGCAGATCGTTGAAATCCAAGAGATTGTTCCTGATGCGCATCATGTGGTCACTACGCTGACCGACGAACAACAGCATGTCTATGATTTTTTAACTGAGCGTATTACCAATCCACGGTATACGCCAACCTTATTGCACGGCATTACCGGATCGGGTAAAACGGAGGTGTACAAGCGGCTCATTATTGATGCGATTGACCAAAATCGCACCGTGCTGCTTTTGTTGCCCGAAGTTGCCCTTGCGCTTCAATTTGAACGACTCTTAAAAAAACAGCTGCCAGCATCGCTGCCGCTTTATAGCTTTCACTCTGCAACCGCTGCGCGAGAGAAAAAAACGTTGTGGGCGAATCTGGTTGCTGGTAAACCGATGCTCATTGTCGGTGTGCATCTGCCTGTCTTGCTACCGATTGCAAACTTGGGGCTTATTATTGTCGATGAAGAGCATGAAGTTGGCTACCAAGAAAAAAAGCATCCAAAAGTCCACACCAAAGAAGCAGCGCTATTGCGTGCACAAAAAGTAGGGATCCCTATATTGCTTGGATCAGCTACCCCTTCGATCTCATCATTGTATAGCGTCCAGCATCGCCGTTGGCAGCTATTTAAACTAACCAAGCGGTTTGCTGGAGCGTTGCCTACGGTCAACGTCGTTAATCTCATTAATGACAAGCGCAAGAAGAATTTTTGGATTAGCCGTGAGCTTGAACAAGCAATTGCTCATCGCTTGGCCACAAGAGAGCAGACTATTATCTTCCTCAATCGTCGCGGCTATAGTTTTTTTGTGCAATGCACGGCCTGCAGTTTTATCTTTATGTGTAGCAGTTGTTCAGTGAGTCTTACCCTGCATGAAGATTTGCGTTTGATGTGTCATTATTGTGGTTATAATGTTGAGCAACCAGCTACCTGTCCAGGCTGCAAAGCATCAGAGCAGCATTTTATAAAAAAGGGCATTGGCACACAGCAGGTGGTTACCATTCTTGAAAGAATGTTTCCTCAAGCTCGCATTAGTCGAGCCGATCTTGACAGCACCAGCAAGAAAAAAGAGTGGGCGGCAAGCTTACACAAGTTCGAGCAGGGCGAGATCGATATATTAGTGGGCACGCAGACCATTACCAAGGGGTACCATTTTCCTCGGGTTACGCTCGTTGGCGTCATTTGGGGCGACCTGAATTTAAACTTCCCTGTTTACAATGCTTCTGAAACCACGTTGCAGCAACTTATTCAAGTTGCCGGTCGAGCTGGCCGTCAGAGCGAAACGAGTGAAGTTATTGTGCAAACTATGGCTGATCATGCGTTGTTTGCATTTTTAAATGAAGTGGATTACGTGCGTTTTTACGAACAAGAAATACTGATGCGCCAAGAGGTTGGGTATCCACCCTGTTTGCGCCTCGTGGAAATAGAACTCAAGTCGACTAATCCAGAACAGCTGGATTATGAAGCTGCTCTGTTGGTGAATGAGCTTAAAAAATCACAACAGCTGCTGGCGCCAAGCGCGATTATTCTAGGTCCGGCAAAGCCGGCTGTGCATATGGTCAAAAATATGCATGAACGCATTATCTATATTAAAGGTCCTGATATTGCTCAGATCATCCGGCTGTTTGCGTCTGTCGACACGAAGGCCTACAAAAGCAGCATCTTTTTTACCCCGAACCCGATACAGTAAGTCTTGAGGTTGTGCAGCAAGATTTCTACATCAGTTTCATCTCAATATTCTGATGAAATGGTCCTTATGTGAGGTGTAGATTTTTCGTTTGACGAATGCTTAATTATTGTTCTACGATGTTTTGCGTTGTCCTTATTTACCTCTACAAAAAAGGAGTGGTTGTATATGCAAAGTCCCACCGTTAGGGCATTTTTTGCTCTATTTTTATTGTTGCTTGCAGGTCAAGTATACGCGCAAGCAGACGTGGCAACTGAAGAGAGTAGGCCTGTGTACATGAGCGATGAAGTGTGCACAGCGATGTTGACATGTTATGATGTATTTCCCTCTCACCCATGGTCTAGCGTCTTTGCTTTGTTACGTGCTGACATAATGGACAATTGCAATGTTGCTCCACACTACTATGTTGAAGCGGCTGTGTGTGAATGTCTGTCAGTTGACCCAGAAAATTCCTGTTTAATTGAGTATCAACAGCATTTGAAAGATGGTACCGTTGCGATCGATGCTGCAGCTAACAGTACGGAAAATGTTACACGCTCTTGTTGCAAAAGGCTCAGCTGTCTTCGCGTTGGCGCGTTGACTGCTGGTTCTCTACTGGTTACTGGTAACGAGACTGTTAACGGTTCGTTGAGCGTTGGTGGCTCTGAAAATGTTGCAGGAAACTTAGCTGTAGGTGGTAATGGTACCGTTAATGGTAACTTGGCGGTGTTTGGTACTATCCTTGGGCCTAACGGAGAGCTATTTGTTGGTTCAACTGGAGCAACAGGGGCAACTGGAGCTGCGGGCACAACAGGTACAACAGGTGCCGCTGGAGCAGTCGGAGCTGCGGGCACAACAGGTACAACAGGTGCTGCGGGTACAACAGGTACAACGGGAGCTGCCGGCACAACAGGAACAACTGGCGCCGCTGGAGCAACGGGAGCAGCCGGTGCGACTGGAACAAGCGGTGTATTGGGATATGGGTATGCATATAATACAACTAATTCAGGCATCGTAACGATAGGCGCTGGGGCATTGCTTCCATTGCCTACAGCAGGGCCTTTAGGTGGGGGTGTCACTTTCGCTCCAAACCAATTAGTGGTACCAGATGGAACCTACAAAGTTACCTTTACTGCTACAGCGACACTGGGTTTAGGGATCTTCAATCAATTGCAAGTCCATGTTAATGGTGCTCCGCAGGCAGGTACGCTTTATGGCTCGCCAGCACTATCAGTGGTAGGATCATCAGAAATTGTAGGTGTTGCCATCATAACTGTTTCTGTTGGGGGGAGTGCAATAATTGATGTCAGAAATACCGGGGCGCTAATTACCTTAGACGTCAATCTTGCTGGAAGTGTAATTGCATCACTTGAAGTTATTCGCATAGCTTAGCACTGATTTCTCGTCAGTAGTCCAACATGGCGTCAGAGTTCCTGGCGCCATGTTGTCTTGTATAGCAGGTTTGATCAATAAGAGAGGCTTTTACGGTGCGTTGAAAAGCGCTACCGTAAAAGCCTCTCTTGTTATCTTTTCGTATTTCTTACAGCGCGCAGATCGAGAACAGGTTGCTCGCTTCGCGCAGTTTCTTCATTTGTGTTTGAATACGGTTTGAGCGTTCGCTCTTGAAGAAATCATGATTAACCCAGTGTGGAATCACGCGTTGTGCATATTCCATAAAGCTATCAAGCCCAATGCGTGTCTCTTTTTCCCCGAATTGATTAATGCGTTGTTCAGGGAACGCAATGCCGATACCAAAAAGGCGTGGAGCAATAAGGCCATTGGTAGGGTTATATTGCGTAATAGGTGTTAGGCTATTAATAGCCGGTATCTGGTTGCGGTCATACCCGATGGCATAAATAGTTTTAGTGCATTGAGGCAGCATGTTTTCTAATAATGCTGGGGTGCTTTTGATGCGTGACAAATTTGCAGGTGGGTTTTTTTCGAGCACGGTGCGTGCCCATTCGGCAGCAAGCCCCTTGAGCCCTACGGTGCCATTAATTACCCAGCCATCAAGGTTGGTCGCATAGATAATCGGGTTCTGATAAAAATTATAAATATGTCTTACCGGGACTGGCAGCTCTGATAAAAATTTGAGCAATAAGATTGCCGAATGCGCGCCGCCAACGACGGCAACCGTATCATCTTTCGTCATAATTTCACGCAGATTTTGTGGGTCAAGCGCAATATCGAGCGGTATGATTTGCTGTGTTTTGTAGTTCATTGTTTTCGGGTGTGAGCCAGTTGCAAGCACTACATGTTGAGCTTGAATCATCTCTCCTGTTGAGGTTGCAACATTCCAATAGGTATGTTCGAAGTCAAGCGTTGTCATCGATGCTTGTACAGTTTTTACTTTTGTGCACAGATGTTGCGTTATACATTGTAATGGTTCAATAATGGCACTTAGTAGTGGATGATGATTATTGTTTTCCTGTTGTTTGAGCAACTCAATGCATGAGCATGGACATTCTTGAAAGCACGCGCAGGCATTAATGAATTTTACAAATTCCCGTATATCGCTGTTAGCTGGTACCTGTCCGTAATATGCTCCTAGTCTGCCAACGGCAAATTCTGGGTCGATCCAGGTTATTTTTTGGGGATTAACACCGATATCGATTAAAACACCGACCACACATAATCCTGCCGGACCTGCACCAACAATAAGCCAGTCTGTTTTTGTTGTATGAGGTTGTGCGTCGATTACCATATCGGGTGGCAAGAAACATTCAGCTGTTCTTGAGGTGCTGGCCATGATGAAGATAATGATGAGATGGTAGATAAAAGAATGCTTCATGGGGAAATCCTTTTTTTTATGAACATGATTTCTGTATTTTTGCATAAGCTTAATAGGATATTGAATCATATGTAAACATTTTAAGTAGTCTACATCAATGAATCTGCAGATAGATGGTTTGTACGTGGCAATAATGCACCTAAAAAGAGTATGTTTTCTACCAGATTAATAACCCTTTTTTAATCGAAGGAGTATCCGTATGAATAATGAGCATGATAGATATGGTTTGCCCGTGAGTGAAGCAGCGCGACAACAGCTTGCGCATAACAGCAATTGGTTTTTAGGGTTGGGCATTTGTCTTGTGGCATTGGGATCATTAGCAGTTGTATTTTCGTACATAACAACGCTTTTTTCGGTGATCTATTTTGGCTCATTCATGATGGTTGTCGGTTTTTTTGAGCTGGTAAAATCATTTAAGCTTAGGTTGTGGAGCGCCTTTTTTCTACATCTTTTTTTAGGGGTGTTATATATCATTGGTGGTGGTTTTATCGTTTTTTATCCTATGGTTAATGCGGTAACGCTGACGCTCTTGCTCGCATTCTTTTTTATACTGTCCGGCATACTAAAGACCATTTTCTTTTTTACTGGCAGAGCTCCGCATACGGGTTGGTTGCTCATAAGCGGAATCGTTACCTTCCTGTTAGGCGTGTGCATTCTCAATCAGTGGCCGTTGTCTGGATTGTGGGTCATTGGCATGCTTGTTGGGATTGAGGCCATTTTCACCGGCTGGATGTATATAATGCTTGGCGCAGCGGCCAAAAAAAGTGCATAACATTGGACGATGTACCCTGCTGCTTGATTGACTATTTTTCTTAAAATAGCTAACGTGTTGCCCGAAGTGAAAGGTTTGGCAATAATGTATACACATTCATAACAGTAGGGTACATCGGTATGATTTCACAACGCACCGCCGTCGTTTTAACCGTAGGTCTTCTAGCTTCATCACTCTATGCGGATGAAAGTGAGCGTGTTATAAAAATACGCGTAATCAATTCAGCCGAAGTTATGCAGGTAACTGAAGTTGGTAAACAAGAAGGTGAAAAAATACGAGAACTGGAAAAAGAGCTCAGAGAGACTATCGAAAAGAAACAACAGGCATTGCGCAAAGCTGAAGCGGATTTTCAAGCAAAAGCGTCAACATTGTCACCAGCAGCTGACGACAAAGCAAAAAACAAGATCCTTACTATGGGCCTTGATTTAGAAAGCACAGCAAAAGCGAGTGAAGAGCAATTTAAAGTTGCCTACCAACGAGCATCAGAAACATTATTTAATGACACACGCCAAGCCGTTATGGAAGTTGCCAAGGAGCAGGATCTTGATCTTGTATTCGATGGCAATACTGGACAGCTTATGTATGCATCGGACAATGCATTAATCACCAATGACATTGTAAAGGCTATGGATAAGAACTTTAACAAAACCAAAAAAGCGTCTGCTCCAAAACCAGCGGCGCCAAAAGCGCCAACTGTAGCTAAAAAGTAGCGTTCTTCTTTAGTCGATATATACCAAAGAGCTGGCACGTAAAAATGCCAGCTCTTTTTGCGTAAAGGGTAAAATCGCGTCTTTGTTTCATTTGTCAGTATGTTTTTGAAATAAGAAGGGCTCTTCGCTATCCTTATTTCATTTTGAGGGGGTATATTGAAATAAGAAGGGCTCTTCGCTATCCTTATTTCATGACCCTGTCTACTATAAAAAAGGAGAATCCCTATGCGTGAAACAGGTATTTATGAAACTTTGGGCGGTTTGCAGTACTTTATACCCCATGCACTGCCTCCGCAGCCTAACCTTGTTTTTACTCCTGAAATGATTGAGTTGTATACACAAGCAAGTATAGCCCTTGCTCAACTCAATGAAATGAGTAAAAAACTTCCTGATCAAAAACGTTTTATTAAAGCATATGTGATAAAAGAAGCTTTGCTTTCATCCTCTATAGAGGATATACATACGACGCTTGTCGAAGTTTTTACGCAATTACTAGAAGATTCTAAGCGAAGCAAAGATGTTCAGCTTGTTCTCAATTATACGCAGGCTTTGGATGCAGCATTGCATTTAATGCAAGACCAAGGGTTACCCCTTGTTTCACGCGTAATTTTAAAAGCGCACGAAGTATTAATGTCTGTTGGCGAAGGAGATAAGGCCACGCCAGGTCATTTTCGTAAGCAATCGGTGCGTGTTGGTAACTTTGTGCCGCCAGCAGCTACACAGATTCAGAAGCTTATGGGTGACTTAGAACAGTATATTAATATGGAGAGCGATACGTCACCTTTAATTAAAGCTGGCTTGGCCCATCTTCAGTTTGAAACAATACACCCCTTTTTAGATGGTAACGGCCGCATAGGACGACTTTTGATTGTGTTGATGCTTATTGATGGAGGCCTTTTGAAGCTGCCTATCATATATCCGTCCTATTACTTTAAAAAACATCGCTTTGAATATTATCAAAGGCTTGATCGTGTGCGGACACACGGAGATTTTGAAGGGTGGATACTCTATTATCTACAAGCTATTAAAGAGAGCGCTTTAGATGCGCATTTACGGGCAACAAATATAGAGAGGTTAGAAGTAAAATTGAAAGAATTGATACAGAGCGATCTTGGCTTTAGCAATATAAAAGAAACGGCAACGCTTGTGCTTGAGTTTCTTTTTCGACAGCCAATTACCACTACTGTTGAGATAAGCCAATCGCTTGATAAGGCATATAACACGGTGCAGAAAGTATTGAAAGAGTTTGAGAACCATTCTTTAGTTATTGAAACAACGGGCCATAAGCGAAACAAGGTATATCGGTTTGAGCCGTATCTTATTTGCTTAGAAAAAGAATTGTAAAAAGAGCAGGCTCTTTTGCCTGCTTGGCATTGTTGTGAAAACAACAATTGAAAACAGCTTGAGCAGGTGGTTTATCAGCAAAACGGGTCGCCAAACAACTTTTTTAAGGTGTAATCGCTTCATTACTACAGTTCCTTAATAGCTCGAGGAACATGCTATTCGACTTTTAGAAAAAAGCAAGAAAAATTCTTGAGGATCCATTTCCCTGTTTTCATCGGTGGTTTCGCTGGTCGACCCTTAAAACTTTACAAAAAGGCAAGTCGTAGGTACATTACATACGATTATAAACGTTATAAAGTACACAATAGTCACCTTTTTTCAGAGGAATACATGGAAATCCTGTGGTATTATATGATTTTTGTCGGCATGTCCTTATTTGGACTGGCCGTTGTAGCGACGCTTTTGCGTTCTATTGCAGCCATCAAGGTTGACAATGAGAAGGCTACTAAAATAGCTGCTGCTATACGCTTAGGGGCTATGACCTTTTTGCGTGAAGAGTACAAGATAATTTTGATGGTCGTGAGCTCTATAGCATTAGCATTAGCAGCATTGATAAGCCTGCAGCTAGCGCTTTTGTTTGCAATTGGTGCATTTATTTCCATGTTTACCGGTTTTATCGGTATGCATGCAGCAACAATGGCAAACGTACGTACCACCATGGCAGCACGTGATCAAGGTGAGCACGCAGCCTTCCAAGTATCATTTTTTGGTGGCGGCGTTATGGGCTTTGCCGTTGCAAGTTTGGGTCTTTTAGGTTTAGGGACACTGTTTTACCTCTATTCAGACCTTCCAGCTAAGGAATTTGTTACGATTATCACCGTGTTTAGTTTCGGTGGCTCTTTGGTGGCATTTTTTGCTCGTGTTGGCGGTGGTATTTTTACCAAATCGGCCGATGTTGGAGCGGATCTTGTTGGTAAAGTAGAGATCGGTATTCCTGAAGATGACCCACGAAACCCTGCAGTTATTGCCGATAACGTTGGTGACTGCGTGGGTGATACTGCCGGTATGGGTGCTGATATTTATGAATCATACATCGGGGCAATGGTTGCTTCTATGATTCTTGCAGGCTCCTTGTATGGCGGAGATATGGCTTATTTGAGCTTGCCGCTTATGCTCTCTGCTATCGGTTTGGCAGGTTCTGTTATCGGTTTGGCATCTAACTTGTTGTTCAAATTTTCACCATCGGCGATGTTGAACAACGCAACCTACATAGCAATCGCTTTCTTTCTCCTTAAATCGTATGCCTACATGTATTACATTGGCATCGATATGAGTATGTATTGGTCGGTTGTGCTAGGCTGCGTTTCAGGGATTGTTATTGGTAAAGTAACTGAGTATTACACCAGTAGCAGACCTATCGAGCGCTTGGCAGAAAGTTCAGCTTCTGGCGCTGCAACCAACTTGATCTACGGATTATCAATCGGTATGGAATCAACCGTGGTTCCTGTGATTATCTTGGCGCTCATCGTTCTTACCTCATTTGTGTATGGTGGTGGATTGCTCGGCGTATCGCTTGCTGCAGTTGCTATGCTTGCAACGGTTGGTATTACGATGACTGTTGATGCGTATGGCCCTATTGCGGACAACGCTGGTGGTATTGCAGAAATGGCTGGTTTTGGTCATTCAGTCCGTTCAATTACCGACAAATTAGATGCTCTTGGAAACACAACAGCAGCTATGGGTAAAGGTTTTGCGATCGGTTCAGCGGTATTAACAGCGCTTGCAATGTTCACTGCGTATGCGCAAGAAGCTAACATTGCACATTTAGACATGCTCGATCCATTTGTAATGGCCGGTATGTTCATCGGTGGCACGTTGCCATTCTTAATTGCAGCGATGACTATGCGTTCAGTCAGCGATGCAGCGTTGAAGATGGTTATGGAAGTTCGCCGTCAATTCAGAGAAATTCCTGGTTTAATGCAGGGAACTGCAGAGCCAGATTATAAACGTTGTATTGAAATCAGTACCAAAGCATCATTGAAAGAGATGATCCTTCCAGGAGCATTGACCGTTGCTGCGCCAGTTATTGTGCGCGTTACGCTCGGCAAACTAGCCCTTGGTGGATTACTCGTTGGTGCTACGGTAGCGGGTGTTCTTCTAGCGCTTCTCATGACCAATGGTGGTGGCGCGTGGGATAACGCTAAAAAATATATCGAAGCTGGCCACTGTGGTGGTAAAGGCTCCGATGCGCACCGCGCAGCCGTTATTGGCGACACGGTAGGCGACCCATTCAAAGATACATCTGGTCCTGCGCTTAACATTTTGATTAAGCTCATGTCGGTAGTAGCGCTCTTGCTAGTACTTGTATAAAGCAGGCTTAGAAATTAAAAAGAGCGAGTGATTTTTTAGATCACTCGCTCTTTTTTTATGCCGTTTGTTGTGTAATTACTTGCCCAGGTAATACGCCCATAATGCTTTTATTCGTCCATCGCGTTGTTTGTTTTGATTGTATTGCTCTTGCTTAGCTTGTTCCTTTTCTCGCTGAGCTTGTTCCTTTTCTCGTTGCTGTTGAGCTTTCTCTTGCGCTATCTCAAATTTTAGTTTGTCCCGAATTTCTCCTAACTCGTTGGATAATGAACATGTATATCTAGCATTGGGAAGTTGATAAGTCTCTGCTGGCAATAAAGACTTGCGAGGTGAATCCTCAAAGGTTTTTTTATGTTCTTGCACCGTTTTTTCATACAAGTCAACTGCATCTTTGAAAAAACGGTATTTATTATAGTCGTTTAAAAGATCTGTCTGCTTTGTTAAAGCTCTTTTCAACGACCAGTTAGAATCTCTTAAGATGTTAATACGTTCTTCTCTATTTTTCGTCGCATCCAGTTTTGAGGTGATTTGGTCTTTCAGTTCTTCTAATTCTTGCGTGAACTGTTCAACCAGAAACTTAGGAAATTTTTGTTGTTCAAAGTCGGCGTATAACGTGGCGACCTGCTCTTTAAGATTTTCAAATGTTGCAAGGAACTCTTGTGCGACTTGCTCTTTTTGTTTATCAAGCTCTTTGTAAAAATTTCGATCATTCCAAGCAAGATAGATCGTAGTTATTGGCATACCAATAATAGCTGCTGGCATAAGTATCATAAATGTAAAGAGCTCCAAAGCATCAAGAGCTGTTATGCCTCTTTTTTTATAGCTACTGTAGGGGCTATCGTAATCCCACGTTCTTTCTTTGTAATACTCGTAGCTTTCTTTCTCTTTGCGTTGTTCTTCTTCTGCTGTTTGCTCGCGCGTGTTGCCCGAGTAACTATTCGACTTTCTGCTGTGTACATCTTGCTTGAACCATGCCAGTGCATCATTAGCTTCTTGCGTTGCTTGGGTTGCTGCTGCAAGGTTATCAGGGTTTTTATCGGGGTGTACCTTTTGTATAATTGCTCTATAAGCTTTTTGAGCTTCAGCGTAAGAAGCACTATTAGAGATGCCTAAGATTTCCCAGGGTTGAGCGCCCGTTTTCCATGGTTTTTGAAAGCTCTTGGCCTGCGCTGTTGAGAACGATCTGCTCGTTGCAGGAGCTCGAAAGGCTCTTTGTTGCATGGCCTGTCGAGCCGGCAGCGCCGAAAAAGAGCGTGTTGTCAGAGTTGAGGCAGGCATAGTTGGCCGCAGTCTGGCGCTACATTGAGCAGCAGCCCTGGAGCTTGTTCTTGTAGCTTGTTGAGCGGCTCTGTTCATCATGCTCAACGTTGTTCCCGCATAAAAACTGAGTAATGCAGCGAAGGTATACATTATTCTTATCTTCATATCTAACTCTCCGTTATGAACTGCATGGGATTGGGCTCTTTTTGCTATATTATTACAAATATACTAGATTTGATGGGCAAAAAACAATGATTAGTGGTTTAAGTTGCAAGACAGAAGAAGGAAATGGACTGTTGGAAGAGAAGGGGCGCACGAAAAGGCCTACAGTAGCAGGTGTAGGCCTTTAAAAAGGGTTATGCCGTTACAGGCGAGCGCGGGGTTTAGCAAGAGCGCTACGGATCTTAATCTGTTTTTGGACAAAGTTGAGTATTGCTTCAGCTTTTTCTATCGAAGCAGCCACTTCTTGGCGTGTAAGATGACAAAGCTCTCCTGATGCGTGATAACATTCATAACCAGGGTAGCGATGGCAGGTGGCATACGGAGTTAAATCGTAAGCTATTTGGCGGAAGCGCTTAAAGCCACTATTTTTACGTATGCTCAAGTTTAAAAGTTCTACCAAGTCATGGCTACGAGGTGTCTGGCGAGTGGCAAAAACTAGATATGCTTTTAATGCTTTTTCAGCGGCCTGTTGTGTATGGTATACCGCGGTGTCGAGCGTGTCGCCGTCGGTATTAAGTTTTTTTGCCGATAGTAGATCGCTTGATGCTTTTTTTAACCACAGCGTATAATCTTTTTCATTAGGCACAGAGCGTATGCTTTTTGGTTGGGCAAGCTGTTTTGGAGCTCCTATAGCGCTTTGGCCAGCAAAGAATACTAACGCTAATATGTAGTTATTAAGACGACTCATATAAAGACTCCTATTTTTTTATACGATTACCTATGGGTTGCGACAGCCGACACATTTTTTTGTTTGTAGCTTCCAAGTGGTATTTTGTTGATACGCCAGTCAGGGTTTTTCCAGCGTTGGGGTGATCTAAAATGCATGTGCATATGGAATACGGTTTGTGCTGATGTTTTGCCACTATTCATGGTAATGGTAAAATCCCCAGGGGCGCATACTTGAAGACTTAATTTCTGCGCAACAGCAGCCATTTTTGACAGTATGGTCGAGTCGTAAGGATCCTGTTGATCTAAATTTTTAATGTTGACGATATGTTTTTTGGGTATAATCAAGCAGTCGGTTGATGCACGAAAAAGCATGCGACCACGGGTATCTTTAATTTTTCGTTTCTCAATAACAATAAGATCATCATCTTCGTAAATAATGGTTGCTGGCGCTTTGCCGGCAATAATGTCGCAAAATACATCGGCGGCTATGCATTGTTGCGCCCAGCATGGTATTGTGGCTATGTATACCAAGAGAGAGAGAACAGTATTGCGTGTTGTCATCACTTTCTCCAGAGATCCAATAGGCGTCAAGAGTATTGCTTTTTCAATGTATGTTGTGCGGTGAGCATAAGTCAATGATCAATGCCAACCAAGCACTTTGAAAAGGTGCAGTATGCCTTATCCTCCCTTAACAACTGCCAATGGTTCAAGACGGGCAACTTTGTGCGCAAGTCCTGCATTATGCACCACATCGACCACGTCATGAATATCTTTGTAGGCAAGTGGGGCCTCTTCCGCAAGTCCTGCCGATGAGCTACAGCGTACAACAATGCCACGTTGCTCAAGCTCTTGTTGAAGCGTTTTTGCATTCACGCTACTTTTTGCTTGTGTGCGTGACATTCGTCTTCCTGCTCCATGACACGAACTACCAAAAGCGGTGTTGATGGCTGCATCGGTTCCTTTCAGCACATATGAAGCGGTGCCCATGGTGCCAGGGATTAGAACTGGTTGGCCAATCTCTTGATAGATCGCTGGTGTTTGGACTGTGTGGGGGCCAAAAGCGCGGGTTGCGCCTTTGCGATGAACAATAACAGGAACCTGTTTTCCTTTAATAAGATGCGTTTCCTGTTTGCCCAAGTTGTGCGACACATCATATACCGTGGCCAGTTGTGCACTTTCACCAAGGATTTTTTGCCACGCGATTCGTACATTGTGACCAATAAAGAATCGATTTGCCCAGGCAAAATTTGCTGCAGCCGCCATGGCTGCGCAATAATCTTGTGCCTCTTGTGTTTGATACGGAGCGCATACTAATTCTCGATCGGGTAGGCTGATTCCCCATTCCTTTTTTTTCTCCATAAAGGTACGAACAAAATCGGTACAGACCTGATGGCCAAGGCCTCGTGATCCACAGTGGATCATGACGGTCACCACATCTTTGCGTAGCCCCATTGTTTGTGCTGCCTGCTCATCATAGATAGCCGTTACGCGTTGTACTTCCAAAAAGTGGTTGCCGGAGCCGAGTGTGCCAAGCTGATCAGCTCCTCGCTGGCGCGCTTGTTTAGAGATGAGTTCTGGGTTTGCATGCATGAGCCGCCCTTGTTCTTCACAGAGCATCAAATCCTGTTCAACGCCGTAACCACGCTTGAGCATTTCATGCGCTCCATTGTGCAATACGTCGTTCATTTCGTGCGAAGATACAATAAGAGGTCCACCTTTGCCAACCCCAGACGGTACTGCTGTGTGTAATTCGGTCGCTAGCTGCTCGAGCTTGTCTTGGATCTCGTAATGAGACATATTTGCTACAAGCAGTCTCACACCACAATTAATGTCATAGCCAATACCACCGGGCGAAATGACGCCACCTTCATTGATTGCCATAGCAGCAACGCCACCAATGGGAAAGCCGTAACCTTGATGAATATCTGGCATTGCCAAGGCATAGTTTTGAATGCCTGGCAGCGTTGCAACATTGACGAGTTGGTCGAGCGAACGATCTTGTAAGATATCCACGAGCATTTTTTCGTTGGTAAAAACACGCGCAGGTACGCGCATATCTGCTCTGAATGAGTCAGAAATTTCGTAAAGATATTCATTGATTTGGACAAGATCTGCACGAGAGACTTTTTTTGTTTCCATGACAACCTTTTCTTATATATCAAATACAATATCCGTTTGCCAGATGCCATCCTGTTGTGTAATAGCAAGGCCATGGTAGGTAACTGCTTTAATTTCAACATCAAATCCAGTGACGGCTACCCCCTCCAGAGTGCCCTTGAGTGATGTTTCGGTCATGGTATCATATGATACGTTAAGATACAGTTCATTATATATATCGGACAAAGAAAGCGCTTGCGATAAAAAATCTACCAACAGCTGTTCAAGATCGCTAGATTGTATGTCGATCGTGTGACAACGATCGAGGCTTGGGCAGATCAGCCGCTCATTCTGTACGGTGCACGTAAGTGTACGTGGGCCAATCGATTGAAACATGCCGATAAGTGCATGTGTAAATAGCTCGGCATGTGTTGTGCCATACACACGAATTTGTAGATCGGCTGTGTGAGAAATCAGTTCAAAATCGGGCATCATACTAAAGATTTCCTGTTTTTAATGTTTTATGTCACCCTTATAGGGTTGGGTTATAGATACTAAGAATAAAGTTACCAAGCATGATACGACCATTAAGTGATCTTGTCAGTAATCTGTTGCCGTCTGATCAGGATTGGAAGATTAAACTTCTACAGTCTTGGCCGCGCATCATGGGCGCTCTTGCGCCAAAAGTTCGCCTTGAAAAGATAGATGATGAATCATTGCTTTTAGGCGTGTTTGATGCTTGTTGGATGCAAGAGCTTTATTTGTTAACCCCTATGCTTTTGGCAAACATCAATCAAAATCTAGACCGTCCGCGCATTAAACAGTTACGCTTTAAACGAGCAGGTAAACAGACGCAGCTACGTGCTTGCTTGCAAAAAAAACTAACAATTGTGCGCAATGAGCGTCCGTTGACCATGCGCGAAACGCGAGCGTTAGATCTCATTGGTGATACTCAACTGCGTGACGCATTAGTAGGTTTTTTACAGCGTTGCGCGAAGGAATCCGTATGAAGCGTATTGGTTGTTTATTCCATATTCTGTTTTTGTGTATCCCTTGTTGCGCATGTAATGTTGATGCGCTCCATAATTATCTATGGGCCAATTACTGCCAATTTGAAGGGAACTATACCAGCGCTGCTGCATGGTATGACAAACTTTTTTTGGGTGATGCGCCAATTCATGTTTACAAAGGATATTTGACGTTTCTGTATGATGCCGGTGATTATCCAAAGATTTCAGGGCTTTTGCCGATTGTCGAAAAAAAATTTGAACATGATGCAGACGTCCAGCTTTTATTGGCGCAATCGTTAGATAAAGTAGGGCAACAGCAGGCGGCGCATGAAAAAATAGTAACGCTTGCCCGTACTTTCACCACACATCCAGAAATAGTCTTTCAGGCAGTGCATGTCCATATGCAGCGCAAACAGCCTGAGCTAGCGCTGGCTGCATTGGATACTTTTTTAAATAGCAGTCCACGCAAAGTGGGCAATTTTATTTTTTATTTTATGAAGTCACAGATTTATCTACAGCTTGGCAAAGCAGAGCAAGCGCTTGCTCAGGTTAAAGAGTGTTTGGATATGCATCCGGGTTTTGGTAAAGGCTGGTTGATGCTCGCATTGCTTGAGGAGCAACAGGGTCGACTTGACCAGGCGATCAAAGGGTATACGACCTATTTGGAAACTGATGCTCTTGGCAATAAACAGATACAGCAGCATCTTGTTGAGCTGACCTTTCGTCAGCAGGTTGTGCACAAACAGCAAGAGCAGCTTGTCAAGCATAAATCAGCTTTTGATAAAGCGATCCATTTTTTTGATGCCAAAGAGTACGCTCAAGCGCTTCGTTTTGTTGACGAAGCATTACAAGAAAAGCCGCACGACGAACAGATTCGTTTTTTTAAGATCACTATTTTATCCAGCATGGGTAGTTATGTAGCGGCAGCGGAGCTTCTAAAAACATGGATGCTTGTCGATCCAACACAGGAGGTATGGTTTAGTTCTCTCCATTTGCTGTGTCGTTCTGGTCTTGCGCATCAAAAGGCGATAGCCGTGCTTGAAGATGTTGGTAAAAGGCATCCAAAAGAGTTGTTGCCTTTATTGTATCTAATCGACATAACGACGCGGGTAGGCTCATCAGGCAGTATTGTGCGGTCATATGAAAAGGCATTAGCGATAGCAGAGAGCGCCGATCTTAAAGCGCGTTTATATTTTCATCTAGCGCATCTGCACTATAAGCATAAAAAATATGATAGCATGCGTGACGTGTTAGAAAAGGCGAACGCTTTAGGTGTCGATTTTCCACATGTCCAAAATATGTTAGCCTATTATTATGCAACCGGTTCACGTGATCTTGAGCGCGCGCAACAACTTATGAATACGGTATTGGTTAATCATAAAAGCAACCCGCACTTTCAAGATACGCAGGCCTTTATTTATTACAAGCAAAAGCGCTACGACAGGGCGCTTGCTATTTTGGAATCAGTATCGGTCAAAATTCCTGATAGTTTCGATGCGGTAAAGCATCTTGGCAAGACCTATTTTAAACTAGGCATGAAAGATAAGGCCATTACAACACTTGAAAGAGCTAATACCTTAGCAAAGTCTGATGATGAAAAACAGAACTGTACCAACTTGCTCGGCTGCTGGCGAGCAAAATCATAATAAAAAATCGGCAACTATCTGTTATGTCGGTGGTCGATCAGGTGGGCATATCGTGCCTGCATTAACCCACGCGCACAATCACCTAGCACAAAAGCCTGATGACAAGATACTCTTTGTCGCTACCAACACACCGCTTGACGGTGCGCTTGTTGGTGCAGCTACCCATGTTCATACAAAGCTTTATTTGAAACTGCCCAATGTTCCGCGTCGACTCTTTGCAATCCCCTCCTTTGCATGCCGTTTTGGCATAGCCTTTATCAAAAGTTTTCGCATGCTGAGAAGCAAGCGCGTCGCGCGTGTAGTGAGCATGGGCGGCTATGTGTCATTGCCTGTATGTTTTGCAGCGCGTCTGCTGCGTATCCCCATTACGTTGTTTGAGCTCAATGTGCATCCGGGTAGAGCAACCAGCTTTCTTGCTCCCCATGTAACTGAAGTAGCTGTCTGTTTTGAGTCAGCAAAAACAGCTTTTTCTCGCAATGTCACGTTGGCAAGCTACCCTTTGCAATATCAAGCGAAGCCAAGCGAACAAGCTCTCATCGACCATAAACGCTTGCAGGGTTTAGAGACAGGAAAAAAAGTAGTATTGGTGCTGGGCGGATCGCAGGGTTCGGTCTTTCTTAATGGGCTGATAGGGCAGTGGCTTGATGCTATGCCTAGCGCACGTGATCGTGTACATGTTGTGCACCAAACTGGGGCCAATGATCCCTGCGACTGGGCTGCATGGTACCACGAGCGCGGTATTGCTGCCACCGTTTTTCCCTATAGTAACGACCTGTCTTTATGGTATTCCTGTGCTGATCTTGTTGTCTGCCGCGCCGGCGCTGGCACGCTGTTTGAAGTCGCCTTTTTTCAAAAACCGTGTGTTATAATTCCGTTGGTGACAGCCGAAACGGCACATCAAGTGGACAATGCCAAGGCTATGGTTGCGCAATCTCCCGGGCAGTTTGCTATGCTCAATCAGGCCGATATTCAGGGTAATCCTGAGCTCTTTTTTGAGCGTATGGCGCACGAGCTGCAACGCTGAGATTGAGAAGGGTTTCTTGCAAGTCGGCTTCGTTTGATTAGATTTTGTGCACCGGGTTATTCCAGTGGCTTGTCCAGCACTCTTTTACCTCCCGAGGTTTTGGCACGTCATGCTTGCTCTCTTTCTTTTGCCTCAATTCTAAATTTCTCATTCTCGTAATAGATGGTTACTTCTTCAGGGTTAGTTTTGCATACTTCATCCCATTGACGAAGCAGGTCAATCATAGTTACTTTAGGAATTGATATTGCTGCTTCGGAAGAAAAATTTTCAGTAAAGAGATCTTCAATGGTAATGGTATCATCGTCTTTCGCCATAGAAGTACGATTATTACTTATATGATCGTATTGATCATCTAAGATCCAATTAATTCTATCATGGCCAGAACTGATATCATCTGTCAGGCAATTACCCAAGGTGCACATGCTAAGATTATTTGCTTTAGTGGCTAAAAACGCTCTGCCACATTTTATTGTTACGTATTCCATTGCGTTATTCTCCCCTATGAAAATAGGCCATTTGCGCGTGCGTCTGGATAGGCGTTAACATACTCTCCGGTTTTAAGATCTACAACGAATTTAATAATTACTCCTTCTGAAGTTTTTCCTACCATAATCCCTTGCACACCTTCTATCGTCACGGCAAAATCGATGATGTTTTTCGCTGCTTCGGCTAGCTTTTCTACAACTTTTTCTCGACTCCAAGAAGAAGGGAAAAATGTTTTTCTCGCCTCTAAAGAACCATCACATAAAACATCTGCTATCATCACTCCATGATTTACACACATCTTTGCATTAATTAATTTAATTTTCATGTCTTTCTTTCTAAAAAATCTATATATCTTAAGCAGCGACAGAAAAGTACCTCGAACAACTTTCAAAAGCATACTTAATCCTCCCTTTTGTCTTGCTCTCGCGGTTTTGCTTCAATTCTAAATTTTTCATTTTCGTAGTAAATGGTAAATTTCTCAGGATTACTTTTACATGCGTCATCCCACTGTCGCAATAGGTCAATCATTACAGGAATGGGTACAGCCAATGCTGCTTCACGAGGATCTTCGGTAAAAAGATCTCCTACGGCAACCATGCCGTCAAATTTTTCCATAAAAGTACGATTACTAGAAGCAGTATCATAGCGATCATCTAAAAGCCAGCTTATTCTTTTGTGTCCTCTGGCATAACTAATATCGTCCGCTAAACAATGACCTATGCTATACATTCCTGGAGTATCTGCTTCAATTACGTATAATGCTCCATCAAATTTTATTTTTACATATGGCATGACGTGATTTGCTTCTTTTTATACGTACATGCGCTAATTGGCATTTTTTAGAGATAATAGTTTAGCTGTTTCCTCTATTATCTTTTTTAATTCAGCAAGCGAATGGCATTTTTTCTCTATCAAAGGCTTGAGCCAATCATAATCCTTGATAGCTTGAACCAAAAAGGAACCCTTAGGATTAAATTCTGGACCCCAGCCAACATCTAAGATATATCTTGGCCCAAATGTTATTTGTAGAATATCCATCTTATATGAGTATTTTTGCTCACCGAACGGTATTCTTTCGTCAATGTCGAAATCGTTATATGTTATGTTCCCATCATAAATATTAAGATTCTCGATAAATGTTTTAGATTCGTTCATTTTAAATATTCCCAATAATCTGATTCTAAAATAGGGTGTCCATGGACAGTATTTGCACTACATTCGACTCGCATAAAGATTGTTTCTTTGCCTTGATTGGCACCTATAACTTCTTCTGCTTTAAATACTTTCCAATTTTTATTTAATATGACCAGAAAACCCCATGGCTTTCTAAGCCTGGGGATGAATGGTCATCATATAGCGCCGAATAACAGAGTGTAGGTGCGAGTGAAGCTGATATTTGATGGGAATTTATCAGTCAATAAGGCCTCATATCTTCCCATGAAAAAACAACCTGTATCAAATGTTTTTATCTTCCGCTTTGAGCTTCACTTCTATTGAAAACTTCTCATTCTCAT
>CAZHJT010000020.1:19723-20633 GCA_964533545.1 uncultured Pseudomonadota bacterium
AATAGGTGGTTACTTCTTCAGGGTTTGTCTTGCATGCCGCGTCCCACTGTAGGAGAAGATCAATCATGGCGGGAATAGGCACGATTAGGGCGGCCTCGCATGGATCATCAGTAAAAAGATCTCCTACAGCAATTATTCCGTTATTTTTTTCCATAAAAGTACGATTACTACATGTAGTTTTATACCTATCATCTAGTATCCAATCTATTCTTCTTTGTCCTTCTCCGAAACCAACATCATCGGTTAAACAGTGCCCTATACTATACATCCCAGGAATATCGGCTTTGGTTACATACAAAGCTTCACCAAATTTTATTTTTACATATGTCATTTGATTTCACCCATTTTCATAATAACCCATTTGCGCGAGCGTCTGGATATGCCGTAATATAGTTTCCTGAAGGAATATCAACAACGAATTTAACAATTATACCTTCCGAAGTTTTACCAAAAAGAACACTTCTTGAACCTTCTATCAGTGGAGGTTGTGTTGGGTTTTGAATCGCCTCTGCCAACTTTAATATCACCTTTTCCCGATTCCAACAACTTGGGAAAAATGTTTTACGTAGCTCTAGATGACCATCACACAAAACATCAGAAATAATTAGCGCTGTTTTATTACATTCTTTAGGATTTAATAGCTTAATACCCATCTTTTCTAAATACTCAGGCATATAATGATGAAAGCCTGTAAGCTTTTTTTCAATTTCCCCCATCGGGAATGTTTTTTCTATCAATTCTGCTGTAAAAACGTGTTTAAGAAAACGTTCAGTAGTGTTTAGAGACTCTTTGCCGATTATTTGTAATGTTTCTTGGGCAGGTTGAATCACGGCATGATTTTTGGACGCTAGCTCCACAATTTCTTGCTCATTGGCAACAAAAAACTTACTACTTCGTGCATATTTCATTA
>CAZHJT010000021.1:0-13429 GCA_964533545.1 uncultured Pseudomonadota bacterium
AGTTGGTAGTTGGTACCGTCAGTTGGTGGGTGAAAGTCTGGGTAAGTCTTCGACCACTGGTGTTGAAGTAGGTATTACGCCTACCGTGTCGATCGGTAGCACAGATCTGCATTCAGTTGGGCAGTTATACTTAGGTGGCCCTAAAAAAGCGAGCACAACTTTTGTAACGGTGCAAGCAGGGCATGCACCGTGTGTATTGCCTTTCTACCCGGAGTTTGAACCGCTTGTTGCGCATATTCAAGGCAAGTCGCTGTCGACAATAATGGATGCTATTATTCATGGTACCTTGACCGCCTACGCACACAAGCAGCTTCCTTACGTACAGATTCAACTGCCAGAAAAAAACGCGTATGCTATAGGGCAGCTGCTGCAGGTGAAGATGCTCGAGGTTATTTATATAGGGCACTTGTTGGCAGTCAATCCCTTCGACCAACCCCATGTAGAAAAGTATAAAGTTGAAACACGAAAGATTCTGGCCCATGAATGATTGTACGTTTATTCTTTTTGGTGCATCGGGGGATTTGGCAAAGCGCAAATTGATCCCCGCCTTGTATCGCCTCTACGTACACAAGCGTATACAGAAATTATTGATAGTTGGGGTAGCTCTTGAGGAGCTCACCGTTGACCAGGTGTTAGAGGGTGCGCGCAGCTTTATTGCCGACTATGATGAGCAGTTATACACAGCCTTTGCCGCTTGTATGCGCTACCAGAAACTTGATGTTGGCAATGCCGACGATTTTGTACGCTTGGCTGAGCAGCTTAAGCGCTATGAGCAGTCGTTTGGCATGAGTGGCAATCGTATCTTTTATCTGGCAACCGCCTCCTACTTTTTCTGTCAGATTACGCAGCAGCTTGCTCAAGCGCAGCTGGCAAAAAAATGGCACAAAGATGATACCGTATACCATCGCATTGTGTATGAAAAACCCTTTGGGCATGATGTTGCCTCAGCCCATGCCATTAATGAATGTATTGCTCATCTGTATGCAGAGCAGCAGATCTATCGCATCGATCATTATCTCAGCAAAGAGTTGGTGGGTAATATTGCGTTAATACGCTTTACCAACTGTGTCTTTGAGCCACTCTGGAATCATCAGTATATCGATCAAGTACAGATCGTTTTAAGTGAGCAGGTATGCGTGGGACTGCGCGGTCGCTATTACGACAACTATGGTGCTTTGGCTGACGTAGTACAGAATCATATGCTTGAAATGGTTGCGCTGCTTGGCATGGAGACGCCTGAAAAATTGACTGGTGATTATATCCGTAATAAGCGAGCAGATGTTTTGCGTGCTATCAGCATAGATGATCTGCTCCTTGGGCAATATCAAGGCTACAAACAAGAACCCGGTGTTGCGCCAGACTCGGCTACCGAGACCTTTGCTTTGGTGAGGTTACAGATTAAGAACCGTCGCTGGGCAGGAGTACCCTTTTATTTAAAGACGGGTAAATGTTTAGACAAAAAAGAGACGGTGATCTTTATAAAGTTTAAGCAGGTTGACTGTTTACTTGCTAAAAATTGTCCTACCGATTCTAACTATCTAACCATGCGCATCACCCCAGATGCGTCATTCTCGCTCACGTTGAATGCAAAAAAACCTGGCCAGTCTCAGGAGATTGTACCGGTATCGATGGATTTTGCGCACAGCAAACTGTTCGGCCCGGTAACACCAGAATCATACGAAGTTATTATTGAAGATGTAATGCGCAATGAGCAGTCAGTTTCGGTTCGTTTTGATGAGATTGAATATGCATGGAAAGCTGTTGAGCAGATGCGACAGATAGAATCCCCGTTATATACGTATACTAAAGGGGGTACGGGGCCGGACGAGATAGCAGCATTTGAACGCAAACATGGCATGAGGTGGAAAGCATGAACTTTGGCATTATAGGTCTTGGTAAGATGGGTGCTGCCATTGCGCAACGCGCCGTTGCTGCAGGGCATACGGTCTGGGCATTCGATCCTACGCATGCTGGCAGGCTGTCTGGTCAGCAGGCTGGCGCGCAGGTGACGACGAATCTTTATGAGGTTGCTCGTCATGCTCAGGTTATATGGCTTATGGTTCCCAGCGCTGTGGTTGACAGCCTTTTAAAGGATCTGGTACCCCATCTGGAACGTGGCAGCACGCTGATCGATGGTGGTAACAGTAATTTTCATGATTCTATCAGGCGCTCTGGCGAGCTTGCCGTGCATGGGGTCGATTTTCTTGATGTTGGCACTTCAGGCGGCGTGCATGGCCTGGTCAATGGTTTTTCTCTCATGGTTGGTGGTGACGCACGCGTATATGCCAATGCGCTGCCGCTCCTCAAGGCAATTGCTGCACCGCAGGGTGTTGCGCACGTTGGCCCTTCTGGCGCCGGCCACTACGTAAAGATGGTGCACAATGGCATAGAATATGGGCTTATGCAAAGTTATGCCGAAGGATTGCATCTGTTGCGTGACGGTAGTTTTAAAGATGCCAAGCTTGATCTTGCCGCTATTACGGGCGTATGGCAACACGGATCAGTTATTCGTTCTTTTTTGCTTGATCTCACCCATGAGGTTTTAGAGCATGACCAAACGTTAGCTGACGTTGCAGGGACCGTTGATCAGACCGGTATGGGGCAGTGGACCTTTGAAGATGCCGTTGCTCACCGTGTGGCTATGCCCGCATTGCAGGCTGCGTTGCAGGTGCGTGCCGATTCGCACACAACGGGTGGTAGTTACGCGACGAAGCTTTTGGCTTTGATGCGGCATGCCTTTGGTGGCCACAAGGTGGGCAAGAAGGATTAGGATAGCTGTAGCGCGACAGTAACACCTGGACTTACTAGCTCTCGGGTCATCCCTGCGCAGGCAGGGATCCATGCTGTCAGTGAAGATTCCAAATAAAATCGAGAAGTATTTGTTCTGTGTAAATCTTAGTGTCGCGCGCTATAGAGGAATCACACAACAGCATGGATTCCTGCCTGCGCAGGAATGACCCGGTAATAGGGTGATCCGTACTGGAGGAGCGTAATAACACAACAGTATGGATTCCAGGATTCCTCTATCTTTGATATAGTGTACAAATCTGCTAAAATAGCGTTAACTAGATACTTTTTAACCCTTTAACTATCCTGCTACAGCAGGGCCAACGCACACCGTTGGTGTTTGGAGATGCCAGCATGGCACGAGAACTGTTAAGGCCAGGGCAATTCGCCAAGGCCGATCCCGCATATCTTATTAACGAAGATATTCTTGAGTTGTCCCCAGAACAGCGCACAGAGATCGAAGAGCTCTATGCCGGTATTTTTGAGAACTTCAAGCCCGGTGCACTATTGACCGGTACTGTTATTCGCAAAGATTCTGATGGTCTATTGATCGACATCAATTACAAATCAGACGGCTTTATTTCGCGTCACGAATTCTCTGAAAATGAGTTGCGCGATTTTAAGGTTGGCGACTCTATCGAAGTGATGCTTGATCAGTTAGAAAACGTTGATGGCAACGTTGTTCTTTCTTATGAAAAAGCTAAAGAGCTTCGTGCTTGGGACATCGTTACCAAATTCTTTAATGAGAACAAGCCTGTTGAAGGTATGGTTACTCATAAAGTTAAGGGTGGTCTCAGTGTTGACATTGGTATTCCAGCATTCTTGCCAGGATCTCAAATCGACCTGCAACGTGTTACCAATTTCGACCAATATGTTGGTCAAATGATTACTGCCAACATTCTTAAGATTAACAAAAAACGTGGCAACGTGATCATCTCACGTCGTAAGTACCTTTCAGAAGCGCGTTCAGAATCTCGCAAGAAAGTACTCGACGTTCTTAAAGAAGGTCAAATATTGCCAGGTACCGTCAAGAATATCACCAACTATGGTGTCTTTATTGACATAGGTGGTGTTGATGGTCTTTTACATATCACTGATATGACATGGGGACGCATTTCACATCCAAGCGAACTGCTCAACATTGGCGATCAAGTGACGGTAAAAGTACTTTCATTCGACAAAGATAATGAGAAGATCTCTCTCGGCCTTAAACAGTTGAGCGAAAATCCTTGGGAACAAGCAGCAAGCCACATCAAAGTTGGCGACAAGATCAAAGGTACTGTATCGAGCATTGCCGATTACGGTCTTTTTGTTGAAGTTGCAAAAGGTGTTGAAGGGCTTGTTCATATCTCTGAAATCTCATGGACCGATCGTATCACCGACCTGCACAAGAAGTTCAGAATTGGTGACAGCGTAGAAGTACTTGTTGTTTCATTCGATAAAGATAACCGTCGTATGTCGTTGAGCATTAAACAGCTCGGACGCAATCCATGGGAATCGATTGATCAACAGTTCAGCGTTGGACAAAAGATCAAGGGCACCATCAGCAACATTACCGATTTTGGTATTTTCGTTCAGTTGATGCCTGGTATCGATGGTCTTGTTCATATTTCTGACCTTTCATGGACAGAACATATTGATCATCCATTAGATCTTTTTGCTCGTGGTGACATGGTTGAAGCGGTTATTCTTGCTATCGACAAAGATAACAAGAAGGTCTCTTTGGGCATCAAACAACTACAGCAAGATCCTTGGGAATCGATTGAGCAACAATATCCAGTCGGCACCATGATTGAAGGTGAAGTTTCTAAGATTGCAGCATTTGGTGCATTCGTAAAACTCCCAACCGGTATCGAAGGTCTTGTACACATATCAGAATTGGCCGACAAACAGGTCGACAAGGTTGATGATGTGTTGAAGGTTGGCCAACGTGCAACATTCCGCGTGATCAATGTGAATCGCGCTGAACGTAAACTTGGCTTGAGTTTGAAATCAGAAAGCGCTCCACGTCGTCAAGAACAAGCGACTGAAGCTGCTCCTGTAAGCAAACCGGAACGCCAAAAAGAGTCTAAAGCTGCTGCACAAGCACAACAGTCTGCACCTAAAACAAAGAATGCATTCCAGTTGGAACTTGAAAAGCATGCTGAACGCCAACGTGGCAAAAAGGCAAAGTCTGGCGACAACGATTCAGATACTGAGTAGGAGTTTTTGTGGTAGAACGCACATTTGCTATGATCAAGCCTGATGCTGTTGCTGCACGCAACACAGGCAAAATAATTGATCTTATAGAGAGTAACGGGTTCACTATTGTCGGCATGGAAAAGACAAAGCTTTCTAAAGATAAAGCTGGTACTTTTTATGCGGTACATAAGGAACGACCATTTTATGGTGAGTTGGTTGATTTTGTCAGCTCTGGGCCGGTAGTGTTGCTTGCTCTTGAAAAAGAGGGAGCCATTGCTGCATGGCGTGATTTGATGGGGGCTACTGATCCGCTTAAAGCGGCTCCGGGAACCATCCGCAAATTGTTCGGTACACATGTTGGCGCTAACGCGACACATGGTTCTGATGCGCCGGAAACTGCTCAACAGGAGTTGGCACTTTTCTTCCCGAACTTGTAATACGAGTCTTTATAGTAGGCTAGTTGAAGTTCAAATACATAGAAATCATCCTCGGGTCATCCCCGCGTAGGCGGGGATCCAGGTTAAAGAGCATGTGTATATGTGAAGAGAATAGAGTCTGCTATACAAGAATTGATGTTAGTAAGTGAAAGAGAGCAGGCTTAAAAACCTGCTCTCTCTTTGCTTTTCTCAATAAGAAAGTTTGATTGGATCTTCGGAGGAGGTGCATGTCATTTTTTTCTCTCTTGAGATACTTAACTTTTCTTTATGTGCTGTTACCTTGTAAGTAAGCGCCTTGCCGCCAGAGAACCATTCAATCATCGTTGAGCCTGCCTTTGATCCTCGCATGTCATTAGCATTTTCAGACACTACAATTCGATGAAATTCTGTGCGTTTTTTATTAGCCGGCTTTTTGATGGTGAAAGTCAAACATTTACCATCTGCCTCAATCCGTCGCGGATAAGTAGACTTAATGATTTTGGTACCGATTAAGTTGGTCAAATAGATGCTGGCGTAAATATCTAGGCCAGTGGCATTTATTATAGTTATGTTTTGTGTGCCGCCCACCGATTCTTCTTGCTTGCTTACCGGCTCCTCCGGTGTAGAGTATCCATATCCCACAGGAGGTGGCATTTGTTGTGCAGAATATACCGTTACTGCAAGGAGCAGGGCGCATGCGCTTATAAGTTTATTGATAGATTTCATAAGGAATTCCTAAAATTTAGATTTTTTAATTACTTGCCGGGCTCATCCCAAGAACGTCTTCTTTGAGTGCTTGCAATGTAGATCTCTTGGCTTTTCGTTCTGCTTCGGCGCGTAGTCGTGCCGCGTTTGCAGCAAACCCTTCAGCTTCTCCTTCAAGTTGTGATGTTTTGCCGGTTTTTTTCTTTGAGTTAGAAGGAGTGGTAGCGGTTGTTTCTCTAGGTGCTGTATCAGAGATTCCGCTTATCGCTTCTGTGGCCAACGATGTATTGAGACTAGCTTTACAAGAACCTTCAGTACATGATTTTTTGCGTGTTATTTTAATCTTGTTAGATCCTTCCACCCAAAAACATTCTAAATCTTTAGCTTCAGTAAATACATGTTGAGGAATAAGTGTTGAACCAACAGTAGATGGTTTCTTTGTGTTACGCATAACTCTTGCTTTTAAGTCTTGTTTGTCTGTAGAAAAAATAATCGTGTTGTACTCAAGGCTCTTGCTGGTTCCTTTTAGTAATTTGGAAGACCGTGTTATCGGTATGTCTATACAATGTCCCTTTTTTGCAATTGTGTAATAACTCTGAAGCCCCGGTTGTTCAACAACACCGCTTAAAGAAGTTTTATAGATATTTCCATAAATAGGTTTTCCTGTTGCGTTCGTAATATAAAACTTTTGCTCTTTCTCCGCAGCACGGCACCCAACAACCATTAAAATCAATGCACACGCGCTCAAAATTTTACCAATACTCTTCATCTCAATACCCTTTCTTATTTTCACCAATTCTTATTTCGCTACATTTCATCGCTAAAACAACGACCACCTTTTACTCTTTACCGGCATAACCTTACGAGGCGCTACTTGTTGCGCTTGCGCCTCAGCCTTTGGTTGTGCGCCCGAATGGAACATAACACCGCCAATTTCTTCATCGGCAGCATTTTCAGGTTCAGGTTTAGCTGCTTGCGGTTCGTCAACAATGTGTAACACTTGACCTCCGTGGGTTCTTGCCTGTTCTTCTTGTGCGCGTTTTGAGCGCCTCAATAAGCGTTCGTCCTCTTTACGTTTTGCTACATTAATCTCTGCCGTCTTTTCATTAACGGCCGCCCCTTTAGGCTTTTCTTCAGATTTCAACTCTGTCATGAATAGTCGCTGTTGGAGCTCTTTTTTGTTGAGCCCTATTTCAAAAACAGGCTTTTGCCCGACTTCGTGCATGAAGATAGTTCTGGTATCAAGTGGTATTTGGCCGGTGGTAAGCACTGTCTCTAGGTCAGTGAGATTATTTGAAAAGATAAACTGTTGCTGCCCCTTGTTATCTGCTGCTGCCAGATCAAAAGCGGCGTATTGCTTTATAACCCCGGCCGATGGGCCAAGTTTAAATACTTTGCGTGTTTTGTAGTCAGTGATAGTGCCCCCTACAACCGTAAAAAGACCTACGTAGACGGCCTGAGGGGTTGTGTTGACGGCGTAATATTTGGTCGTCGCTTGTGTTGCTGTTATTGACAGCGCAAGGCAGAGTGCAAGACTTGCAAGGGCACGTAAGGGGAGGTTTTTTGTCATGGCGCTTCCTTTTTTTACCGTAGGGCAGGGCTAATGTTTTATTGGTTTGCTTGGGGTAATCGCTCTGTTGTATATAACAAGGGTAGCTTTTTTATGATTCAAATAGCAATAGTTTTAAGTGGTGATAGTGGCGCATAAAAAAAGAGAGCCCCTGCACGTTAATGCAAGAGCTCCTTGTATATGAAAATGCGTTACATCAGTTTTGTTGTTATAAGACAGCTCTGTTAATAGCCGCTTGTATCGACATTGCTTCTGTCTCTATATCTTCAGACGCACTCTCCGCATTCTTAAAGAACGGGGAGAGCTTGGCATACCTCTCCTGTAAAGCTTGTGCCTTTTCTCGAATCTTGCCACTAGCGACAATGTCATCAATATCCGACGCGTTTTGCATAGCATTATTAATATATGGGGTGTTTATTAACTCTTTCGCAAGGTCCGCGTCTATAATAGTTTTCATTGCAGCCTCATTCACTTTTCCTTCAACAACCAAATTGTTCTGGCTGTCCATGTAATCGTCATGCCTTTTAGACAGCAAAAGCGTCTTAAGCTGAATATGCGCTGGGAGTTGCGCAAATGTTATCTGACCAGCAGCAGGCAGCGCCGTCTTCACCATGCCCCCGCGAGTAGATTGTGTTTGCTTCTCCGTAATGGTAGCTTGTGTAAAATCGGCCCCTGTGATGATAGCATTTGTTAGTGTAGCTCCGGTGAAGATAGCGCTATAACAATTAGCGTTGGTCAAATTTGCGCCAGTCAAATCTGCATTGGTAAAATTTACATTTCTTAGAGCACTATTCCCGTATATATAAATGGACGTAGGCATCTTGCTTTGAGATAAATTAGCCCCTTTTAAGTTGGCACCTGCCAAGTTTGCATATCTTAATGTAACATCTTCCAGTTGAGCACCTTCTAAATTGGCACCAGCTAAATTGGCACCAGGCAACTTAGCGTTCAATAAGTTAGCTTTTTCATACGTAAATCCCTTGAGTTTGGCATTTTCTTTTGCAATAACCACATCTTGATTGGTCTTGCGCTGATTAAGCAAGGCTATTAACCAAGGAATGTCGCTAGACTCTTTGCTAGCTGCGGCAGTTTCTTTTTTTGCTGATTCCGCAGCTGGTGAATCAAATCTTCCAGAATCAAACCAACTCAGGCCTTCTTCGTATTCTTTACGTACTTCAGCTAATGCCTTATTTCGTTCTTCTGATTGTTCTAATGGAGTCCTTCCGGCTTGCCTTATTGCTAGCTCTGGAATATCGTATTTATCTGGAACATCTGTTGCTGTTTCAGCAACTTCTAAAATAAGTGGTTCTGCGCTTTCTGTAGCTATAGGCGCTATTTTAACCGCGTGTTCAGCTGCTTTGGCTGCCGCATCTGCCTTAGCTAGAGATTCCTTGCTGGCTCTTCTCTTGTCAGCTCTGTCTAGTCGTGCATCGCGTCTTTCACCGCGGCCGGAGACGACTCTTTCTCTTACCGATTCGATAACTGGCTGCATAATCGATTTATTGAAAAGATTTCTTATGTTAGGGGATAGTTTTTTCTTTGCTAATCTTTCCACGATTGCATTATAAGTAGCTGCTGCTAACTCTTTATTATTACGCGCAGTCTTAAGTTCTGTTAGGGCTTGCGCAATGCCCGCTTCATCGATTTTTCTTTGTGCAAGTGAGTAATCGCTAACATGGAGATCTGGCTGTGCATAAATAACGATAAAATCGTTAGCCCATGTGGTAGGGTTCAATAATGCAGCCTCTGGAGACGCGTCAAAGTTTAGCTCTTTTGCTCGACGAGCCACTTCTTGCCAATATCGTTCTTGAGCAAGTTTTGCTTCAATACCTGTGATAGGTTGATATACGCCTACACGAGCAGGTCGGCCTTGTTGGGCATAGGTTGCGTTTACAGCCACTAGGCATAAGCCGAGGCTATAGAGAAAACGGTACAAATTCATAAGACTTTCTCCTTTTTTACCGTTGAGCAGGGGTTAATACTTTGTTTGAGTAATCGTTCTGTTGTAATAAGAGTAGCTTTTTTGTGATTCAAATAGCAATAGTTTTTAGTGGCGATGGTTGTAAGTGAAAAGCGAGCCGGTGCGTTGTGCACACCGACTCGCTTTTGTTTGCTTAGTTCGTTGAAGGTTATGTGAAATTACTTTGCTCCAAACATATACCCTGGAGGCGTTCCTGTATTTATTGGTTTTGGGGCCGCCGGCTTCTTAGCTGGCTCTGGCGCTTGAGTTATATATACATCTATTATATGATCCAGCGCCTTTTCTTGCTCATTCTCGTTTCCATGGAATGCATTTACAAGATTCTCTGTTTCCTTTTCATGTGGGTAGAAGCCTTTTCCAACTTCCCAGATAGCTTGTTTATAGGCATCCGCGCGTTGGGATTCATCCTTGCTATAAGCTTCGGCAATATTTTTTACATATTGAGCCACTTTAGCGCTTTTGTCTCTATTGCTCCGTTCCAAGCTCGAGAGACCTGAAAATAAACCTGGCTCATTAGCAATAAGAGCATCAAGCTTTTTAAGATTTTTTGGATCCTTGACCAGATCAAAACATTTTCTCTCTACCGTTGAAACATGTATTTTTACCGGCTCTTTAGGCTGTTCTTCTACAGGAGCTACTTCAGGTGTTACATCTGCTTTGATCGCTCCTTCTGGGTCCAGCACATAGCGTTGTATTATCCAATCCAAGGCTTTTTCTTTGGCCGTTTCATCGCCGACTTCTTGCAATTTATCAAACTTTTTATACCAACGACTCGCATCTTTTCCATGCGCCCAGATTGAATTTTTTAAGCGAGCAATCTCCCTCTTAGGAGTGGAACGAAAGCCACCAATAATACGATCTTGAGGTTCTGGTTTTGGATATTCTTGTGCTATTTTTTGTAATGCCATAGCTATATTGAACGCAGCAAATGCTTGCATATATTCCACTGTACGAGCCCATCTAGGCTGACCTTTTTTAACAAGATCTGTCACTTTACCATTCGCAGCAAGATCAATATATTTCTGTGCTACGGCGCTAGTTGCGGTTGGAGCAACGTGCATTACCATGGGTTCGGCCGCAGGCGCAGCCGTCACAACCTCTGCTGCGGGTAAGTTTTCTGGAGATGCTCCTGGGGCTGGTTGAGCTTTTGGAACCAGCGGATTAAACAGCAAAGCTGCGTCAATAAATGATTCCATGTATGGCTTAGGCGTAGGTTCTCCTTCTGGTAGAGGAATGTTGTGCGCTGGAGTACTTTCCGATAAATTTTTTTCTAGTGCTTCTCTTCCCTTGCGTAATTCCTCTAATGCTTGTGCAGCCTCTTCCCCACTTGGTTCGACCCATTCAGGCGATGATGGTATATCTAAGCGTTCTTTGAGTAATTGTACTGCACCTTCGCCATGTTCTTGCGCTTTTTTTACAGCTGCTTCAGCTTTAGCCGCAGCGGTTTGCCTATCTTGTTCGGCTTTCGCTGCTGCTTCTTGAGCTTTACGCTCTTGTTCTGCTGCTGCTGCTTGATCAGCTGCTGCTTGTTCTTGAGCTTCTTTAGTTTTACGTGCTTGTTCTTCTGCTGCTGCTTGATCAGCTACTGCTTTATCAGCAGCTTCTTTAGCTATACGCGTTTGTTCAGCTGCTGCTGCTTGATCAGCTGCTGCTGCTTGATCAGCTGCTGCTTTATCAGCAGTTTCTTTAGTTATACGCGTTTGTTCTGCTGCTGCTTCTCGTTCTTTGGCTGCTTGTTCAGCTGCTGCTTTAGCTATACGTTCTCGTTCTTCTGCCGCTAGACGTTGTTGTTCTGCTTTTTCCTGCACTAGTCTAGCCTGTTCAGCTGCTTTATCAGCTGCTTCTTGCTCTAATCTAGCTTCTTCTGCTGCTAGATATGCTCTTCTTGCTGCTCTTGCCTCTGTTGTTACAACTCCTGCTTTTGTCGCTTTAATCGATTCTTCTGCTAGACGGTGTGATTTTTCTAGGATATTTTCTATACGTAGAGCTTCCCCTGATGCAACTACTTCATCGATTAACTTGCTGATTGGCTCAACAACTAATGCATTAAAATTATTTCTTAGGTTTGCTGATACCTTCTTGCTTTTTAGATTGGCGACAATTGTATTAATGGTGCCTTTGTCTAAAGCAGCTTCAGATCTGAGTGCGCTATTGATAGCTTTTAGTGCTTGTGCAATGTTCTCTTCATCGAGCCTTCTTTGTGTAAGTGAGTAGTCACTAACATGGAGCTCTGGCTGTGCATAAATAACGATAAAATCGTTAGCCCATTTGTTTGGGTTCTGTAATGCAGCGTCTAGAGAAGCGTCAAATTTCATCACTTTTGCTCGGTGCTTAACTTCTTGTAAATAGTTCTCTTGAGCGAGTTCAGCTTCACGGCCTTTGATATCTTGATAAACATTTGCGCCACGTGCGCCACGAACAAATCGGCCCTGTTGGGTATGGGTCATAGTTACAGCCAATAGGCCGAGCCCCAGGCTTGAGAGAAAACGGTACAGTTTCATAGGACTTCCTCTTTTTTTAGAGATAATAAAATTGGTACGACATTAAATTTGTACTCCATTTCATTACCCAGTGTAGAGAGGTGATGATTCAAATAGCAATAGTTTTGTTTAAAAGGTAAATTTGTATGCAAAAAAAGGGAGGGGCTTTTAAACCCCTCCCTTCTATGTACTGTTTACGCGTAGCGCAGTGGGTCTATCTTAGAAAGATAAGCCCATTTTGCCCCACAACATCCAGCGGTTAAGGCCGGCGTTGTCACGAGAGAATTCATATGAACCACCCATGCCAAGTGACGGAACTACACAACCGCATGAATCCCAACGATAGCCAAGTGTACCGAACATGCTGTGCGTTAACATTGCTGGGTGAGCAGCAGAGTTAAGATCCAACTCATCACATTTAATGATGCTTTGCGCATAGTTCGCTACAGAATTGGTGTTACGGTCACCAAAGTTGTGGTTGATGTTTTGTACTGGGTCGGTTCCGCCAGCTGTTCCTATAGCAGGGATAAATCCACTTTCGCTGCAGCCACGAAGACCTTCATAGGCAACAAGGGCTGGGCCTTCTACCCATGGACATTTAAGATCTATGCATTCTGCACAGCGAGCGAAGAAGTTGTAACCAAGTTCGCCTTGGAATCCGCCACAGGTGTATACGAAGCTTGAGTTATAGGTGCGTTGGAAGCCTGGGCTAACATGAAGGTCAAGCGCAAATATGTTCACACCAGGGGTGTTGAGACATTCGTTGCCTGTTGATAGAGCAAGCGCTGCTTGTTCTTGGTTAGCATAGACACGCATATAACGTGACCATGGCTTGCCTTTTAAGTCAACAAGACGTTTTTGGCTGTTCTTAACAAGGTAGAGACCTTGGAATGAAAGCTCCATCCATACATGTGAATCTTCACATTCGCTTGTCCAGAGTTCGATGCTCGCATCGGTACCGAACATTACACCAAAGTGATGGTTGTAACCAACGATAGGTTCAAAGAGGTTAACACTGCGTACCTTGTTACCAGTAGGCGCTGAGAAACCGAAGTATGATTCAAGGCGGCAGTGATCATTTTGAACTGTTTCATACCCTAGACGTACGTCGAAGTTAGCAACAGCCGTTTTTGTTTCAGAACCACAACCGATTCTGCCATAGTGCCATGCTTCTTGTCTGAACGCTTCAGTCATATTATTAACTGAAGAGGTTACATAGGTAGAGGTTGCACAAAGATCGGTGCATGATGTGTCACATGAACCACATGAACGGTTTGGTATGTTGCCTTGGCCACATGCAGTAAGCTGT
>CAZHJT010000021.1:13483-20626 GCA_964533545.1 uncultured Pseudomonadota bacterium
ACACCATTAACAAAGAGCGTACCTGTGTTCAACACTTCTTCACAGAAGTTCATGGTGTTGCGAACATGTACTACTGGCATAGAGAAGTCGATAAACAGGGTGTGCCCTGAGCAGCTTTCCCAAAGGCCTTGCTTGTAGCGGAAGCCTACACCAGCAAATGAGTGGCGTGGGTTGAAGCTGATCTTGCTGCTGAATCCGACTTGTGTAATGTCGAAGTTACGTCGGTGCCAACGATTGTTGGATCTTCATTAACGGTGAATACGTTTTTGCAGTCAGGTCCAAAGTATGAAGCTAAACGAGGTTCTTTGGTTGAACGACCACCGAATGGAACTATTTCTAGAGCGCCACCAATGCCATCTTTGCGTGCGTGCATGTTGTCTCTAAAGAATGATTCGAATTCAGGAGAACCTTTTTGGTATGGAGGTCTGATTGAGTAGAAAGAGTGGCTTACATATTTGCAATCGCATGAACTACATAATCCTTTTGGGCTTGCAACACAACAGGTGTCACAGGTATTGCAGCTTGTGTTACAGCTGGTGTTGCAACTGGTATTGCAACCCGTATTGCAGCAGCTGTCGGCGAGCGCCATGCTGCCCATGCCTGCTACAAGCATCAATACGAGTAAAAGAAATTTTTTCATAGACGACTCTCCTTACATTGACAGCGGGATTATACAACCTCTCACAGACATGGATGGTTTTAACATCTGGAGGTTCTTAAAGTCAAGCAATTTGTAATTTGATAAATTAATGTTTTGCGTGTTTCTTTTCTATTTATATCAAAAAATGCGCAGCGAAGGCATCTTTTGCGTCGACACTTTTTATATCGCCACTGAAAAAAGAGGAAAAACTTATTTTTGTTATGTGAATGAAAATATACCGGGTCATCCCAGCGCAGGCGGGGATCCATGCTGTTGTATTATTCCTCAAGATTAAGTTTGCCCTGCGCGGGCAGCGCCAAAGTATTGCTTGCCCAATACTTTGGATACAAGGGCACTAAACACAATCGCGCATATTCAGGTTATTCGCCTGGCGGCTCAAACCATCAAATGCGCTCCAAGGATGTGAATTATGAACATTTGCCGTGATAGGTGGTATACTGGAATTCCATAGATCAATGTGTGTGCAAAAAAAAGGGATTTATATGATTACTCGCGTTAAAGGCACTCAAGATTTTTTAGACCTGACGCTCTTTAATTTTTTACTCGCTACCGTCAAAGTGCATGTCAGCACCTATGACTACACGCAGATCGAAACGCCGCTTCTTGAACAAACGCACCTTTTTACGCGCTCATTGGGTGAATATACCGATGTCGTCAAAAAAGAGATGTTTAGCGTCATGATGCGTGATGAGCAGGATCAGGTCTGTTTGCGGCCAGAGGCTACCGCTTCAATAGTACGTGCCTTTGTCGAAAATGGTGTACAGCAGACGCCCTGGAAAGTCTTTACCTATGGCCCCATGTTTCGCTATGAACGCCCTCAAAAAGGGAGATTCCGTCAGTTTCATCAAGTCAGCTTTGAGGTAATCGGGTCGGCAAGCGTGGCACAAGATGTTGAGCTGATTGTGATGCTTGACCGTCTGTTTCATGAGCGGTTGCTTCTTGCCGATGTTGCTCTGCAGATAAACTATTTAGGCTGCCAGGCGGATCGCGTTGCCTATGAAGATGCCGTGCGCGCATTTTTGACACCAGACAAGTTAGAAAAGGTCTGCGCAACCTGCAGTGAGCGTGTACAGAAAAACCTGTTGCGTATTTTTGATTGCAAAACGCCGACATGTCAGGAGCTCTATGCTACCGCACCATGCACTGCAGGCAGTCTGTGCGTCACCTGTAGTAAGGAGTGGCAACAGCTGCAAGAATGGCTTGAAATGTTGTCGGTATCCTATGTCTATAAACCTCGCCTTGTTCGTGGGTTGGACTATTATAGCAAAACGGTATTTGAATTTGTCAGTGGTGGTCTTGGCGCGCAGAACGCCTTTTGCGCCGGCGGGCGGTATGATCAGCTGGTCAAGCAGGTTGGTGGCAAACAGGATGAACCGTCGGTTGGCGCTGCGCTGGGTATTGAGCGCGTGCTTCTGCTCCTTGATGGTATCAGAGATCGGTTGCCATTGCCGGCAAAGCCTGCATTGCATGTGGTCATGCCGATGAGCGAAGCACAGATCCCGTTGGCATTGATGGTGTCTGATGAATTGGTGGCGCATGGGCTTACTACCCATCTGATGACAGAGGGTGGATCACTCAAAGCTATGATGCGGCGCGCGAACAGAATGAGCGCAGCGTATGCTCTTATTATTGGTGAAGATGAACAGCAGGCGAATCAAGTGATGCTCAAAGATATGAACAGCGGTACTGAACAACGTGTTGCACAATCAGCGTTGATTGAGGCCTTAAAAAAGGCGCAACAATAAGGCCTTGAGCGGGTACAACAGATACATACAGCTCATCATACCATCAAAACGGTCAAGCAATCCGCCATGGCCCGGCAGCAAGCAGCCAGAATCTTTCAGGCCGGAGCATCGCTTAAGCCATGATTCAAACAGGTCACCCGCTGTAGCCACAACGGCAATGGTAGATGCTATGAGCAGAATGCTCGTTACAGATGCTTCTGATGCTGTGTATAGAGTGCCAAAAAATAGAAGTGCGGCTACAGACACACAACCACCGATAAAACCTTGCCATGTTTTGCCGGGGCTTATTGCAGGGCACAGTTTATTCTTGCCAAATAGTTTACCAGCAACATAGGCACCCGTGTCATGCGTAGCCACGCAGATAACAAGGAGTATGAGCATAAAGCGATACTCGTTGCTTTGATTGAGTAGTATCGCCAGCACAAAGGGCAATACGGGGTAGATAGGCGTCAGTAGCCATAGGCGGCCTTGTGCCAAGCGCGGCCATTCGGTTGTGAGTATCAGCAATAGAATTGCAGCAATAAGAAGTGTGGTAACCCAGAGAGGCGCGAAGATGCAGCCGATAAGCGCTGCGACCAATAGTGCCCCTGTGTATAGACGCATCAGTGCATTGTGCATAGATCATTCCTTATAAAAGTATAGAGCAAACTACGGTAAGTACGAAATATGCTATTCTCGGGTCATCCCCGTGGAAACGGGGATCCAGCATGCGAGTCTTAGTGTGGCTTGCTATAGTTTTTAGTATCACAATTCGGGCTTTCACTATTTTTATCATCATTATAATCGATATTTCTATTGTTAGTCAGCTGACGTCTTCGGGGTCATCCCCGTGCCGTGCCCGCCATAGCCTGTAGGCGACGGCTGGGAAAACGGGGATCCAGTACTGATATCGTAGATGAATTTGTCTATGTTAGATGCACAGTTTAAAGAGTTTTATTGCGCAATTAAATATGATAGATCGTTCCATTCGAGATTGCGCTCTTCAATTAATTGAATTTTCCATGAGCGATTCCATTTCTTTATGCACTTTTCTCGCTGAATTGCATCATAAGCAGTTGTAAAGGTTTCAAGATGTACGAGCTTATGTACAGCGTATTTTTTTGTAAAAGTATCAAGCTCTGCACTTTTGTGTTCCGCGAGCCGACGAACAATATCATTGGTTACGCCAACATATAAAGTGCCATTTTTTTTTGAGCTTAAAATATACACATAAAAAGGCATTATCTATTTTCTCTTCTAGTAAGTGTATTTTGGGGCAACGCTGGATCCCCGTTTTCACGGGGATGACCACATCTTTGGTCAGCGAGTGATTTTTTTGCGTTTATGTTAATTTTCTGCCAGGTAGCTAAAGGCTATTTTGCGTATCATCTTATTACCGGCATTGTGCATAGATCATTCCTGTTCATTAAATGCATCGGCAAGATAGATAATCTCAGCATTGGCTTGATCGCCCATAACGCAGGCAACATCAAAACGATAACTGACATTGTCAGCATAATGACTGGCCAAGTAGCGCTTGGCGGTCAGTATCAGTTTCCGTTGTTTTGAGCGGTGTACCAGTTCGCCAGGGTCAACCTCATTATTAGTTCTCATTTTAACTTCAACAAAGACGACCAGATCTTTTGCTTGCGCAATAAGATCGATCTCTCCGTAGCGTTGCGCATAGTTACGGGCAAGGATGGTAAAGCCACGATCCTCAAGATAGCGGGCTACGCGAGCTTCGCCACAAAGGCCATGAGCTCGTGTATGTATGAAGTTCGCCATTAAAATTTAGCCACCTGATCAACGCGGCGCTTGTTGCTCGCCACCGCGAAAGATGCGGGTGCAGGGAATTTGGTTGCCAGCTCTGTCTGCTTTTGCAGCAAGAGTTCAGTATCATTCTTTGTGCTTGCAAGAAGACATTCAATTTCAATGAGCTCCTTTTCTGCGGCCGGAAAGACTGGTAATTGTGTTTCGCGTATATGTTCTATGCGCTTTTGAGCGGCAGCGATATTTTTTTGATGCAAGAAGAAGTTAACGATCGACATTTCACTATCAAAACGTATCTTGTAGCACGCATGCAGAATAGTTTTTACCTGCTCATAGTAATCGAGTGTTGGATTGCTGTTATTTAAAAAGGCTTCTGCTCGTTCAATGGTGGTGAGTGTTGCCGTTTGATCCCTTTCAGGAATCAATACCGTTGCATACGAACATTCGATCGCTTTAAATGAAGCATAGGTGATACGATCATGGCCGGGATACATCGTAGAAAAATCTTGGTACATGCTACTTGCTTCTTTGGTTGCACCGGTGGCTAACAACATATCTGCCGTTTCAAGCATGAGGGTTGCATGTTCAACCAGATCATTACAGAGCGGTAACATTTTTTGCATATATTTTAAGGCGACTTCGCTGTTTTTCGCTTTGACGGCACGATTTTTTGCCACCTTGAGCTCTTCAAAGTTCATATCGCTCAATGTTTTATGTTGCTGTGCGACCCACTTTTTTCTGTTGCAGGGTTTTACGCGGTTTCTATTATAATAAGGCTTTTTCTGTGTTGGTTGGGCTACTTGTGGGCAGGCGTTTACCACAACCAGATCGTCCGTTCTTGTGGCAGGGGTAGCTATGGGCTCCGCGTGCTTCTTTTTCTCTTTTTTACTCTTTTTTGCATGGGGTGCTGTTGCAGCGTGCCGTTCGGCATGCGTGTCAGTAGGCATAAGGGTAACTTCGTGAGCTGCACTGATGGTGATTGTTGTTGCCAGGCAGCAGAGAGCAAGAGTCGCTCTTCGAGAATATATCATGATAGAAGATCCCCAAATAACAAAAAAGGTATACAAAGCATACAATGGGCAAGTACTCTCACTATACCATGGTTTTTGAGGTGAACAAAAGGGGCAGATTTTGCGCTGGTTGCCGCGGCTTATAAGATAGGCTACGCTACTAGGAGCTCTTTATTTTTAGTTTGTTTATAGGTGGTACAATGCAGGGTATCGAAGAGATTCTTATTTTGTCAGGACTCGTAACGGCCGAGCAGGTAGATGAGTGTAGACAGGTAGCAGCCGATGGGTCAATATCGCTGGAACAGTGTCTTATCGATCGCAATTACACAACAGCGCAGGCTATTGCGCAGGCATTTGCTACCTCTGCAGGCTTTCTCTACCTGGAATCGATACCTGAGTCGATGGCAGAACCGCTTTTGTTGGCGCGGGTTCCGTTGGCATTTTTGCGCGATCATCAAGTAATTCCGCTGAAAAGCGAGACTGGCGAGCTGCTCATTGCCACCGCCAACCCGCTACGGTTTCAACCGCTTGATGAGCTTAACCTGTTGTTGGGGGGTGGCGCACAGTATACCGTATCAACCGCAAAGGTGATTCTTGATGCGCTCAACCGGTACTATCCGCTTGAAGGCACAAAACAGATGATTGACGAGCTTGAGCAAGAGGGAGACCGTGAGCTTGAGCAGGAAATGGATTTTAAGGATATTGAAGACAAAGATGTAGCTTCAATGGCTTCAGAGGCGCCCATTATAAAACTGGTCAACACGCTGTTCTTACAGGCGGTCAAGCGTGGAGCATCGGATATTCATATTGAGCCTTTTGAGAAAGAGGTCGTAGTACGGTATCGCATCGATGGCATCTTGTATCAAATAATGACGCCACCAAAGCGTATTCAAGGAGCCTTGACCTCGCGTATTAAAATTATGGCCGGTATGAATATTGCCGAAAAACGTATGCCGCAAGGTGGGCGTATCGACATTCGTGTCTCGGGCCGTCCCATCGATATACGGGTTTCGGTGTTACCTGTCGCCTTTGGCGAGCGTGTGGTAATGCGTCTGTTAGATAAATCACGTACGTTTGGCAAACTCAAAGATATGGATTTTTTGCCTAATGATTATGCAACGATAGAATCGGCCATTCATCGTCCAAACGGGGTTATTTTCATTACAGGACCGACCGGTTCTGGTAAAACGACGACACTCTATTCGATTCTTGGCGAGTTGAATAGTCCCGAGGTTAATATTGTTACGGTTGAAGATCCGGTTGAATATCAGATGGCCGGTATTGGCCAGGTACAAGTGCGCGAAAAGATAGGTCTTACCTTTGCAGCGGCACTGCGTGAGATTTTGCGTCAAGACCCTGATATTGTCATGATCGGTGAAACGCGTGACCATGAAACGGCGCAGATAGCAATACAGGCTTCGCTTACGGGCCACTTAGTGCTCAGTACGCTGCATACCAATAGCGCGCCGGCAACAATTACGCGTCTGTTAGATATGGGTGTTGAGCCATATTTAGTTGCCTCTTCAGTTGTATTGGCGGTCGCTCAACGATTGGTACGTAAATTGTGTTCTGAATGCAAAGCAAAGGATACCCCTTCTGCCGATCTGCTTGCCAGTGTTGGCATTACGCCCGAGCAGGCGCGTGGTGTTACCTTCTACAAACCGGTTGGTTGTAAAGAGTGTAACAACACGGGGTATCGTGGACGGCTTGCTATTTTTGAGTTGATGACCATGTCGCCGGCTATTGCACGATTAACGATGGATCGCGCAGACACGGCAACACTTAAGCGTCAGGCGATAGGTGATGGCATGACGCCCTTGGTTGATGATGGTGCGCGTAAAGTGCTGCAGGGTTTGACTACGATAGATGAAGTGTTGTCGGTTGCTATTATTGAGCAGACGCAAGCGGAATAGCTCGGGTAGGCAGTACGAACGAAATATATTGCATGATTAAGAGATGCGCTCATTGCTCTGGGTCA
>CAZHJT010000022.1:0-1011 GCA_964533545.1 uncultured Pseudomonadota bacterium
GAGCAATCTTGCGCAGTGAATTTTCAAAAACCCCAGAATACGAACAACTATGGCGTGAACTTGCCAAGGTCGACCCCGCTTTTGCCAGCAGTATTGAGTACTGGGCCAAAGTATATTCTGATTATAGTTTTTCATGAAATATCGCTTTGATCTTAGTCTGTACAGCGTGAGCATCACCGCTGGTAGAACTTTTAAACTGCACGAGTTTGACCGAGTCGAATAACGTAGTCTGCGTTAATGTGCGGACATATTGGAGCGCTTGCGCCGGCTTTGTGCAGGTAATAGTGCAGGTTGCTTGTGTAGGTGATAGTGACAAGCTATGAAGAAAGACTGTTTTATGCATTGTTTGTAGGCATGCCTCAAAAGCTTGTATCATCGTAGGGTTTGCAGATGATGCTTTAAGGGCGGCTACTTGTTGTTCCAAATCCGATCCTTTTTGCATCAATGCTTCTTTTTTTTGTAGTTCGCGGGTTAGCGCGTTCTGCTGCGCTAGCCAATAACTGCTCTCACGTTTAAGGTGCGTATAGGTCAGCAGTTGTGCGGCTTGGCATACCACTATGGTTATACAGATGATCGTGGTCAGTAAAACCGATACATAAAACCAAATGGCAAGAGCATGCTGTTGTGCAGGAGAAAGCGTATTAATAAAATTTATCTGTTTCATAGCAACCTTTAAAAGCCTTTCTGGCTCATAGCAAGTCCCAGTAAAGGGGTTAGTGAAGAGAATTCATGTTCCAAAGCAGAGGTATAGCGGCTGGGCACGATAAGACGCCGCCTGACAATATCGGCAGGCACAAGCTGATCTATGCTATTATTACAACGGCTCATATCGCGGGCGAGCTGGCTATGTCGGAAAGCGACGCCATATGAGTGTGTATAAGCCTGCAGATGCGCCATTGAAATAGTGGTAATGCCGATAAGGTTCAATTTTTGGCGTAGCGCAAATAGTTTGTATTGAAACAAAATAGCTTGAGAAATTAAATAATAGGCTTCAACAATATCAATCTGTCC
>CAZHJT010000022.1:1021-2721 GCA_964533545.1 uncultured Pseudomonadota bacterium
AGACATAAAAAGTAGCTTGTGCAGTATCTTGAGAGTATAAATAACGGTATGACCAGATATGCTGTTGTTTTTTGGGGACTAAGCTATTACTTGGATCATGCATGGTCGATGGCACCGTCGCTATCGTTTCGTATATAGTTGGCCCGCGTAAAGCAAGTGCGATATATGCATTTTGTAGAGTATGTTTTGCAAGAAACGAGGCAACATGCGCGTCTATCTGTGTTGGATTATGCATATAACCCTGAGCAAGCTCTAAGTGCTCAATCGGTATTCGCTTATATGCCTTTAGCTCATAGGTAACTTTTTCTTTAATAGGGGTTATCCAGGCGCAGGCAATAGTAGTAGGTGAACAACTGATCGTAACGAGATTAGACTCTTTTTTTGGTAGGAACCACATACGGTAATCTCCCGCTGACAACACGATCTTTATCTGAAAGATCTTTATGTGTCTGTACATGGATATACCCTGCATTACGCATGAGGTCAACTATCTGTGTCGCTTGTGTTGAGCCATGTTCGATCACAAGCTGTGGAATAATAAGCCGTTCAAGCTGCTCATTAAAGCGCAGATAGATTGGTGCTTGTGTGATAATCTTGTCTATAAGAGCAAGGCCGGCATCGTCAGCAACTAAAGCTTTTTTATCTTCCCATGCTGTTACGCTGGCATCAAGTGTGGTGTATTCATCTTCACTAATATATGGTGGATTGGTGAGGATCAGGTCGAACTGCATGCCAGTCAGGCTTGTAAAAAGATCGCTTTCGATAAACGTAACGTTTTGTATGCCATTGAGTTGTGCGTTATAGCGACCAAGCGCAATAGCTTGTGGTTCAATATCTGCACACACAACCTGGGCGTTTGGGAATGCGTGCGCCCATGCGAGCCCTATGCATCCAGAGCCTGAACAAAGATCCAGAATACGCAGTGGCTCTTCTGCGTTATAGGCCAAGCAGCGGGCAATAAGATCAGCGCACCACTGTTCCGTTTCTGGGCGTGGGATTAACGTAGGTTGTTTAATCGTGATGGTCAGATCACAAAAGGGCACATTGCCTATCAAATATTGAATGGGCATATGTTGATTGATCAGCGCATCGACCCAGCGTTCAATTTCTGTTTCTTGCTCGGCAGTCAGTTTAACGGTTGAGCCCAACAACTGTAAGCGGTTTTTTTGCGTGATCGTTTCTAATGTCCACCATGCGTACTGTTCAGATAGTACTGCATCGTTGTAATAAGCGTTCAAGCGCTTTGTTAGCCGATGTAGATAAGAGACAATAGCCTGATTGCTCACGATCACTCCGCTTTCTCAATTGGAGAGAGAATAATTGGCGAAAAAAAACCTATGATTTTTGTTGTATGTTCTTCAGAAAATGTAATGTCATGTCTACTAGGTATAGGGTAAAAAAAGACTTCCAGAGGCTCTTCTAAAGGGATTTTATTTGGAGCATCTAAAATCGCTGCTAGACGCGCTATTTTTTTTCTATGTGTTTCTTCTATTTTTTTGTCGTTTTCACAGGCCAATGCTGTTGATGCAAGCATAAGTGAGAATATGTAGAGAATAAGCATAGGTCTATTCGTTAATAAAATTTGTGTGAGTTTCTTTGTTTTCATGCGTGAGTATATGAGATAGAAGAGAAAATATAAAGAGAGCTGCACTGCTGTGAAAAAGTTCCTGCACGTAAGATAGTTTTTACCTGCAGGAACG
>CAZHJT010000022.1:2731-20421 GCA_964533545.1 uncultured Pseudomonadota bacterium
TTCCTTAATGGTTAGACATGTTGTTCTGTTGTTGTGCTGATGGCCGAAAAATAAAACGTGTGCTGCCGCTAGCAGAAGGAAAATCCCAATATCCCGCTGGATATTCCCATGAATTTCTTCTTCCGGTAGGAGGTACGGAGTGGGAGGTTGTTCTTATTGGTGATCTTTCTCGACCAGAGTTAGCAGATTCAGGTGAGATACCACGAGAACGATCAAAGCTATGAGGAGAATAAGAGGCTGTAGAGTAAGAGTGTTGCCCATGAGGGTTTGGTGAGCTTGTGACTGAGCGGTTGCGTGGCGAATAAGGGATAGCTATTGGCTGGCTCGCGGTTGGGCGGCTAGCGGGTGATTCGCTTCTGGTGATTGATAATCTACTCAAAGATGCCAGAGCTACTTGTTCTTCAGGGGTTCGGGTCTGTTCCATGGCGAAACTCAAAACAGGCAATGTTATCATCAAGCATGCAGAATGGAAAAAATGCATATAAAGCTTTCAGGTAAAAATATGTATGAAGTACGTCTTGTTGTTGTGTTGCTGCATCACTACCATGTATCAACTGTTAGTGCGAATAACGGGGGAATTTTTTCTGAACAGAGCCCTGGGCTAAGAGAGTTTTCAGCACATTTTCCCAAGAGGCTGATTTTGCTTGTTCCTGGCGAGCTTTGCTTGCATCTTCGGCAGATCTTCCAGGGATAGGGATCGGTAGAGTTTCCGGTCTACCTTGGCGTGCTTGTAGAAGAGCAGCAGCTCTTTTGGGATCTGAGGGTTGTTGCTCAGAGGCTCTCGTTGATGAGGTAAGCGTAAGTAAAAGGCAAAGAGGGTAAACGAATCGTATCATACAACATCCTCTGCGTAGTGGCTATGATTGAAATAATGTATCGACAAATGCTGTCGGATCAAATGATACCAAATCATCAATTTTTTCACCACACGAAAGATATGCAATTGGTATACCAAGCTCATGAGTTATGCTAAAAATGATGCCTCCTTTGCCGGTACCATCAATTTTAGTAAGAATGATCCCATGCAAATGAGTGCTCTCATGAAAAAGGCGCGCCTGTTGCAGCGAGTTTTGCCCGAGCATGGCATCAATAGTTAACAATCTATGAATCGTTGCATGAGGCAACTGTTTTTCTGCGATGCGGCTCATTTTTGCAAGCTCAGCCATAAGATTTGCTTTTGTTTGCAACCTGCCTGCTGTGTCGATAATGAGAATGTCGTACTGTCCATCTTTGTATGCTTGGCATCCTTGAAAAATAACCGAAGAGGGATCTTGCCCTGGCTTTCCCATAATAAGTGGTGTTTGCGTAATGTCAGCCCATTGCTTGAGCTGCTCAACGGCAGCCGCGCGGAAAGTGTCGGCAGCAACGAACAGCACTTTTTTCCCCTGCTTTTTAAAGAGATGTGCAAGCTTTCCAGCAGTCGTTGTTTTGCCGCTGCCGTTAATGCCTACTAACATATAGACCTGTACGCCATTGGGGTTGTAAGTTCCTGCCAGACGAGCAACCAATTGTTCTTGTAATGCTGTTTGGATCTGATGCCCCTCGGTGAGTCCTTGCCTGGTTATGGTTTGAGCAAGTTTTTCTATAATAGTTGTGGTCGTGCTTATGCCCGTATCGGCTTCGAGCAACAACGTTTCTATTTTTTTGAGCGTCTGTTCGTCCGGTTTGGCAGCAAATAGGGAGTGCAGTTTTGAGCTTAAACTGCTGTATAGTTGTTTGAGATTGTTGGTGAGGAAAGTAAGCATGGTAGTATGTTTTTTTACGAGTGCCTGGGGATATTAAGCAGTTTTGAGTATACCATTACCAAGCCAGTTGTAAAAAGGATCACGTAGCTCTTGTTAGTTTTGTAAAATCGGCTCAACGCGCTGCAAAAAAAGTTTAAGGCGGCGATAATCATTGCCAGTCAACAGCGAAAAAGTCGTTGTAAAATCAAGCAGCTTTTCTTGAGACAGAATGCCCAGGCTTGCTTGATGAGCAAGCATTGCCAGCAGCAGTTCATCAAGATTTAACATGGTATGTGCCAACCCAAAAAGCGCATGCATGTACTGCGTGTTTTTAAAAAACTGGACACTCATCTCTAAGCTTGAAGGGCAGACAAAGGTGTGAATTCTGGCAGGTTCAGGGGCAAGCAGATAGGATATTTTACCTGATCTGGTTGTGTGCCCTATGACGAGCGCAGAAAAGGTCGTCTTCAGAAACTCAAAGATTTGTGGCTGCTCTTTGCGTAACTCTTCATACGTTTTTTGATAGGCAAATGGATGTCGACTTGGATCCATAGATCCGGTCTGTATTTGATGAACAATGCCAAAGAGAGTGCGCTCTGGTGTGGTAATCGTCATCAGCGAACCGAATGAAGGGAGCGTTGCGGCGTCCCAGCTTTGAGCCAAAAAACCGTGCAACGAGCTCTCAATCACCTCGGCAAATGGTTTGTTCTCTTTCACAGTGGAGCTCCTGTTTTCTATAAGGCAGTGTTGGCGTGGTAAATGATAGGCGATGAATGAGCGATTTTGGCTTGGCCCACAGCACAGCTGTATGTTTTTCTGTAGCATATCCTTTGTGGTCAGCCAAATAATAACCAGGAAAAACTATATTAAGGCGCTTCATCAGTGCATCTCGTTTTACCTTTGCCACAATAGAAGCGGCAGCAATTGATGGTGACAGCGACTCTCCTTTGCAAAATGAGTAGACCGGCAGGTCAGCATAACTTGTATCGCTGAGATTGAGGGGCATAGCGTCAATGACTACAGCGCTTGGTTGCTGGGGACAGTGAGCCGCTAGGTGCACCAACGCTTTTTTCATAGCTATCAGGGTTGCTTGCCATATATTTTTTTCGTCAATAATACGACGATGGACGATTCCTGTGGCATACCAGGCATTGGCCGCTATCCAATCATACGCCTTCAACCGTTGGGCTTCAGAAAGAGTTTTAGAGTCTTTTAGAAGGTGAAAGCTCGTATTTGCGGGTAATATGACGGCTGCGGTAACCAAGGGGCCAGCCAAGCATCCGCGGCCAACCTCATCGATGCCACAAATAAGCTGATTGGCGCCCCAAGCAGCCGCTTCAAACTGTCCGGCCATGGGTGAAAGCTTGTTGGAATAGGCTTTAATACGGCTTGTCACGTGTTGTCTTTTCCATTTGACATGACTATAATTATGAGTACAATTAGAAATAAGGCAGTTATAGTATACACCGTGACATCGTAGCAGAAGGAACCTATCATGTCATCTCCATCGACAGCATTGCGCGTTAAAGAGCTTTTACGCGAAAAAGGTTGGACAACCAAGATCTTGGCAGAAAAGACTGGGATGTCAGAAAGTTATCTTACTCATATCAAAAACGGTACCCGTCGTTGGAATGAGGATTCGTTGCACAAATTAGCTAATGCATTTGAAATTAGCCCTATTGATCTTTTTGCTCAGCGTCGTCAACGTACTGACAATATAGACAATAATGTAAGCATGCCTGAGCGATCAGACATTAAGCTTAATGTGCAGGTTGTGCCGGTTATGGGCGAAATTCCATCAAACCCATCACCATACAACAATCAATTGATGCAGATCACCACTGGCTATAAAGATGTTTTTGTACCAGCGCTTAACACGAGTGATAACTCGATCTTTGCGCTGTGCGTAGAGAACAATCTTATGTCACCTACTTTTGTAAAGGGCGATTGTTTAATCGTTTCTCCAGAAGTGTGGACACGCTCAGGTGATATAGCAGCAGTTGAATATGGTAACGACACGCCAGTTAAGGCGGTTATGCAAGTGACCTATACCGAGGACTTTATCGTTCTTGAGTCAGTTAACCACAAGCAACCACCAATCGCTTTAGTTCGCGGTAAAGATCATTTCCGCATCATCGGCCGCGTAATCCAAAGATTACAAAAGCTTGCTTAAGATACTGAGTATCAAAAGCTAGAGTTTTATAGGACCAGGATAAAACCTGGTCCTTTTTTTTGTTGCTTATCTTGAAATGATTGCGCTCTAATTGCGCTTTCTATAAGGTGTATCCAGATTTTAAAAAATTATAAGTCAAAGGTTAATTGAATGAATTTACTATCGCTTCAAAAAATTTCAGGGCACATGTTGTTAGCTTTTTGTACGTGTTTTGTTATCCAATGCATGGAAGAAGGAAGCACAACCAATGCACAGTCACAGGCTCAAGTCCAACCTAAGGTTTCGGCTCCGGGGGAAATAGAAAAAAACCCCGTAGCGCTTTCAGGGAATTCGCAAACATCAGCTGTTGTCGAATCTGATGATGCTAAACGTCGTCGAGCATTTCTCATGAGGGCTATGTTTGGCCCATCACATATGCCATTTGGCAGGAATATAGAAGGTAGCCGCTCTTAAGCATTAACGAATTGGCAAGAGTTGAACTTTAATCTACCTTTTAACTGACTTTTTCAAGATGTATAAGCGAGGAGATAGTGTATGGTTCTTTATCTATTGTTGGTAACAGCAATAAGCGCATTTTCGATACACGCAAGCGAAGAAAAAAAGGATATAAGCTCATATGATGCCTGTCCAGGATTACTATTCACCAGCAATGAGATTAGCTTTATAGCGCGCGTTTGGAATAGCGACACTAAAACATGGAGCTATAAGACACGATTAAGTGATGGTAGTAAGGCCTCTTCGATTCACGACCCGAGGACCCATCGTGCCGCTGGGCAGCCGCCCGTCTTTGGGAATGAGTACGAGACAAGGTGCTTTGTGCCGGGTCAAACTAACTGTAACTTTACAGCGTATAAAGAACAATATGATCTTGTGGCAGCGATTCATAAAAAGCATATGTGGGCTCAATTTTATGCAACATTTGGCGCGCAAGGTAAGTTGAGGGCGCATACCTCAAAACAATAACACTGTCTACCTAAAACAGGGTTTTTGGCCTGAAAAGCACAGGGCTAGGCAGACTGCTTGCCTCCTTATCCCTCGACCTAGCAATTTACCCTATTTTTGCTAAAATAGTCCCTAGGTTAGCATGTTTTTTAAGGAAAGCATGACCTAAACAGCGCGCATGGTGTAGCGCTGTAGTGCCCCAAAAGGCGCTTCCAGTTGGTGTTCTTATATAAAACCTATCCCAAAAGGAGTATCCATACCCATGTTACGGTATGAACTGCTTATGCTTGCGGTCCCTGAGATTACGCAAGATGAAACCAAGGGTCTTGAGACCCTTGTTGAAAAAACCATAAAAAATGCTCAAGGTTCAATGATCTCATTTGATCGTTGGGGCAAATACCGCCTATCTTACCCAGTGAAAAAGCATGACTACGGGATCTATTTCCTCGTTCGCTTTGAAATGGAAAAGACTCAGCCATTGCTTGCTGACATGGCATCATTGTTCGCTATCAGCGTCAATGACTTGGTAATGCGCCACGTGGTGACTCGTCTTGATATCGACAAGCCACTTGCGTATGACCGACCACCTTCAGTTGAAGATACCCCAACCGGTGACGTTGATACCTTCTTGCGTAAAAACAAGATGGGCGGCTTGATTGGCGGCCGTCGTGAAGCGGACCGTGGACAAGCGGCTGCAGCGACAAGTGAATGGTCAGCAAACGAAGAAGAAGATGACATTGATATGTCAGATTCAGACGAAGAGGCAATTTCATGACACGTAAAATCAAACTTAAAATCAGCGCGCGTCTTTTAAAAAAGAAGTTCCGTCAGCAAGGCTTTCGCGCAAGCAAGCATTGCCGTTTTTGCGGTAGCACTGATCGAGCAGCAAGCTTAGACTACAAAAACATTGAATTGTTGCGTGGGTTTTTAACTGAACGTAACAAGATTTTACCATCACGTATTTCTGGTAACTGTAGTCTACACCAACGTAGTTTGTCTCAAATGATTCGCAAGTCCCGCACTATGGCATTGTTGCCATATACGCCAGTTCGTCGCGGATAAGAGATCTTTGCATACTACGTAAGTACAAGCATCAAGTTTAGGCGCTCGCTATCAATACGTGGCGAGCGCCTTTCTTACTAATAATGTTATATATTTTGTTATGCGTGGAGCTTATTGAATATGGATAGAAAAATACGCAATGTTGCAATTATTGCACACGTTGACCATGGTAAAACAACCATGGTGGATAAATTATTACGTCAGTCAGGAACGTTAGCGTCCGATGCGGTTGATCGTGTTATGGACTCAAACGCGCTTGAGCGTGAACGTGGTATTACGATTTTGGCTAAAAACACCGGTATTCGTTATAACGATTTTGCGATCAATATCGTCGACACCCCAGGTCACGCCGATTTTGGTGGAGAAGTTGAACGAACACTGCAGATGGTTGAAGGGTTCATTCTGCTTGTTGACGCTGCAGAAGGTGTGCTTCCTGGTACACGCTTTGTGTTGCGCAAAGCATTACAGTTGAACTTAAAGCCTATTGTCATTATCAACAAAATTGACCGTAAAGATGCCGATATTGTTGCTACCGAAAATGCGATCCACGATCTCTTTTTAGACTTGGTAGCAGATTCAAGTCAGCTAGAGTTTCCTGTGCTGTATGCATCATCACGCGCTGGCTTTGCGGGTTACGACCCAGAAGCGCGCTCAGGCGACATGACCCCATTGTTTGAAGCAATTGTTAAATATGTGCCTGCTCCGATCAATAAAGCGGATCATCTTCAGTTTTTGACCACCAACCTTGACCGTTCAGACTTTTTGGGCATGATCGCGATCGGCCGTGTATTTAGCGGTTCAATGAGTGTTGGTCAACAGGTTATCTGCTGCAAAGATGATAAAGTCGGTCAGCCGTTTAAGATTACCAAGCTCTTTACCTTCTATGGCCTTGAGCGCAGAGAGATCCAAACAGCATCATATGGCGATATCGTAGCAGTGACTGGGTTCACTGCCCCTGTCGACATAGGTACAACGATTTGTGAAGTTGGTTTCCCATTGCCACATGCGTACATTACGGTTGATGAGCCAACCTTGACTGTGTACCTATCGGTCAACGACTCGCCCTTCAATGGACGTGAAGGTAGCTTGCTTACTTCTCGCCAAATTAAAGAGCGTCTTGAAAAAGAGCTTCTTACCAACGTTGCGCTTCGTGTTGAGCCAACCGATTCTCCTGAAGTATTCAAAGTATCCGGTCGTGGCCAATTGCATTTGAGCGTATTGGTTGAAAACATGCGCCGTGAAGGCTTTGAGCTACAGCTTTCTGCACCACAGGTTATCTATAAGATGGTCAATGGTGAGAAGCATGAGCCAATGGAATATGTAGTACTTGATGTTCCTGAAGAATATCAAGGTGCCGTTATGGAAAATCTTGGTCGTCGTAAGGCGAACATGAAGAGCATGACGCCATTTGCTGATGGTCGTGTTCGTTTAGAGTATGAAGTTCCATCACGAGCGCTTTTAGGGTTCCGTGGTCAATTCTTGACAGAAACACGCGGTACCGGTGTTATGAGCATGAGCTTCCATGGGTATGAACCATACAAGGGTGATATCCCTACGCGTAACAAAGGCGCTATTGTTTCTATGGAAACAGGTTCTGTTACCGGTTACTCGCTCGATAACTTGCAAGAACGAGGTACCTTGTTCGTTCGCCCTGGCGAAGAAGTATATGAAGGCATGATTATTGGTGAAAGCAGCCGTGATACTGACATGGACGTAAACCCATGTAAAGAAAAGAAGCTTACCAATATGCGTGCATCAGGTACTGATGATGCGATCAAGCTATCGCCGCCACGTGTTATGGATTTAGAAAAATGTATCGAGTGGATCCGTCCTGATGAACTTATCGAAGTTACGCCTGTGCATATTAGATTGCGCAAGCGTGGCCTTAAAGCTCATCAACGCAAAAACTCTGGTCAATAAAGTAGTAAAGTATGAAAAGGTATAAGCTTGTCATCGCCTATGATGGCACCGACTATTGTGGCTGGCAAGCTCAACCTGGTACTAAAACGGTTGCCGGCACGTTGCAAGACGCAATCAAGCGCGTGTTCGGCAACCCCGTTCTTATCATTGGCGCATCTCGTACCGATTCCGGTGTGCATGCACGCGGGCAGATCGCTACCTGTTTGGCCGATTTCCCTGCATCCCCTGATTCGGTTATGCATGCCTGGAATAATCAATTGCCACCATCTATCGTTATTCAGTCCCTTGAAGTTGTTGATAGAGCCCATTCAATCTTTGCAGATATCGCGTATAAGACCTATAAATATCGTCTTTTTTTTAAACGTCCAGCGCCTTTTGATACGCGCTACGGGTGGTTTCTGCCGCGGCGTATCAACGATATCGCACTGTTAGAATCAGCATTACAGGTATTTGTTGGTACGCATGATTTTCGCTCATTTTCCACGGGTGATGATCGTGGCGATGACACGGTGCGTACGATAGATTCTATTACCATAGAGCATGAAGCGAACGCGCTGGTGATTGTGGTTAAAGGACAAAAATTTTTGCACCATATGGTCAGGCGTATTGTGGGTGCTGCGTGCGATGTTGCATCACGGCCAGATTTTTCGGTAGACTGTCTTGCGCGCATACTTCTAGAAAAAAATCCGCGACAGCGGTTAACCAATGCGCCAGCGCAAGGATTAACGTTAGAAAGCATTACCTATAAAACGATGGAACTCTGATGAACTATCTTTCTATTGTCAAAACTGGTCTTTTTGCAGTGGTCCTTGTTCTTGGTATAGGCGGCGTGCGTTACTGCATGGCTCCGTCAATGCAATCGCCTGTCGAGCCATTCATCTACGATCGTGACAAAGAGCAAGTGGTAACCCTTTTTGAGCAGGATTACGATTGGTTAAGCACGCGTGAGTATAATCGTGATTATGTTGAATGGGTGTTGCGCTCACATTCTCCTAATGAATATGAGCCTGAGTATCAAGGGAAAATGTTCATAGACGTGCTACGTGACAACAACCGTGTAGCGGGCTTTGTAACCTATTATCTACGTTCACCTTTTGTGGGCAATATTCTCTTTTTAGAGGTGGGTAAAGATTTCCGCCGTCTTGGGTATGGGTATGTTCTTGTGCGCCATGCGATTGCGGCATTGTTTGCGCAAGGTGTGCACATTGTGCAACTATTGACCCGTGCTGACAACTTCAAAGCGCAACGGCTCTATACACGCGTTGGTTTTGTCGAAACTACCCGTAATGAAGGCTTTGTCTATTATGCCATCACCGCAGATCAGTTTGCAGCGGCAAGCAATGCGGCGAGCGAAACCCGTGAAGCAAGTGAGGCTGCACAAGCTACACCAGATACCGTTTGCGCTCATTGAGCTTAAGGTCAACATAGGATCTTTCCCATGACGGAGGATAATAGTCACCGTTTGGTTTGGTTGGCATTGCATGTATATCCGTATCAATGATGACGATTTTTCCATCAGCAAGCACAAAATTACTTGTTTGTATGTCGTAGTGAGGCAATTGACCCAATTGCGTCCAATGTTCATCGATGGGATCGAAATCGTTTGACGGGACAACTTGCTTGGCAATAGTTACATAATTATTACTGGTTAGGGTATATGGCCTGCCCGGTACATGATACAACCACTTCTCAGCGACACCGAGCAGATTAAGATTCCGCTCGCGAATAAAGTTTGCCAGATACTGAGCGTTGTAATATCTTTCATGACCATATTTTATATAGCACCCTGGCAACCATCTTCTTGTGCTAACGTTTTTGCCGCCACACGCATATTTATCTTTGCTAAACCTCTTAGCTATTAGTCGTACTTCTGGCGCATGAGCATCAAGTTTTGCCCTAACTTCGTCAGGGACGTTAGTTTTATCTCGATTTTTATCTCGCCCACAGCAAAATGCTTGGCTAATTTTAGCAGTACAAGCGCTTAATAATGTTGAACGCTCTGCGCTTTGCGCTGCATAAATAGATGAAAGGCCTAGGAGTGCTACAAGTAATCTGAAATTTTTCATGAAGCATCCTTTTCATATCATATTGCGCAAATGATGTCATGGTGCCACCACGGCGGGCAGCCCAACCATTTCTTTTCTGGCTTGTTTGTACCCATTGCATATCCGTCAGTATCGATAATAGTTACTGTTCCATTAGGTTTGGTTCGCATATTGCGTGCCTGCATATCCAGGTGCGGCAACTTTGACTCAACCTTATCAAGTTGGCATACTAACGCCATTTGTTGAGCTACATCATCCTTATTCGATGGGAAACACTCATGAGGAACTCCCTTTGAAATAACAAGGTAGTTTTTGCTTGAGTACTTAAATGGTCTTCCGGGGACATGTAGTAGATATTTTGGCTGCGGTGAGATTAGATGAAGGTTGTTCTCTTCAATAAAGCGATTCAGCTTTTTTGTATTTTCAAACCTGTCAATGCCATGCTTTATGTACCACCCAGGAAGCCAATTGAATCGACGGACGCCATGTCCATGAGTTAAATTCTTATACCCTGCACATTCGTCAGAGAATGCTTTTAGCTCGTCTGAATGTTCTGTAAGAGTAGCGAACACTTCAGGCGGTAAGGCAGGGTCTTTACGAAATACTTCAAACGTTAATTTATGCAAGGTGGCGATAGTTGCAGCAGACCAACTTTGTTTGAGTAACGGACTTGCTTTACCATGCGATTGGTTTGCGCACAAAAACAGCAAAAGTACTGATAATAGCTTGAAGCCTCTCATAAAATCTCTCCTGGTTAGGGTTAGTTTTCAGAGTCCTATTTTTCTCGGTTATTAGGTGTAAACCGGTCTGAATTATTCTAACTGTAACAATGTTGTGTGAGTTCGTCAAAGGCTATTTCCCAGGTTCGCCTAGGGTAGATTGGGGGCAAATTTGACCTTAAGAAGGAGAGAGGAGAAAGAAGGAAAGTCGATTTTTTAAGATTAGGACTATTTGTTCAGGTAATAAGGCAAGATCTCTTTCAAGGGCGTCACATCACAATTTTTGTCGATTTTCCGTATAAATAAATACCCATTATTGATCGCTTTGGTGATCAACGACCATTCTGCCGGGTCTTGAAAGTTCACGAATGCATACGGGTGGGGTGATCTGACCGTTGTAGGCCAGCAGACATAGGTCATGCTTTTCTGTTGAACTTCATGCAACAGGTTGTGGGCAGCTAAAAAGGTCGCGGGGTAATGTTCATTATCAAGACGATGTTTCTCGGCAATCGCAATGTAATAGCTGTCTTCCACCATAAGCTGCGCATGTTTTCTGTTGAGTACAACCCATTGATAATTTTTATATTGCTGCGCATGTGGTATTGGCTGCAGGTCGCGTGTTTTGTCAAAGGTTGTTGATCCTGCAATAATGTGTGGGTTAGGGCGATACATAAAAATACTATGCGGTGTGGCGGTCAGTCGTTGGTAGACCGTGTCAAAGGTTGCCAGTGGTATGGTAGATTCTGAAACAAACACAAACTTGTCATTGTCAGGATCTTTGAGCGCTTCTTTCAGCAGTGCAATTTGAGCCCGCATCGTATTTGCCCAGGTGGTTGGGCAGGTTTCTGGGATACGATATGGGTGCAATAAACTTGATGTAGGGATCTCCTGTTTTGCATGTGCGTAGATTGTGTACTGATCATCGTGGCCAGCGAAAAAGTCGCGCCACAGCTGCTCGTGGTGTGCTGCGCCGATGGTAAGAAACAGAAATGCTATTTTGATCATAGATAACTCCCTATTTTGTTTACGCAAGAGGCGCTTACTTTCTTGCTGGAGAAATTTTTTTAATCGATACTATACGTATAAAAGGTACATATTTTAAACAGCTTTTAATATAGATACTTATTCACCCTTGGGATTTATGAAAGTGGTATGAAAACTTTAAGAATATTTGCTCTGATTTTCTTGTTGCCATGTACATGTTCAGTATTAGGATCAGCTGCTCCAAGTACAAAAAAAGCTGTTCAGCCAGTTGCGCTTGGCCCGATAGCTCTTGCAACAAAACTTCCGGAAGAGCTTGTTGCTATGGTTGTAGCCTATCGAGGCCTTATCGTAAATCCTGAAGCTCGCACATTATATGGTGATGATGGATATAACTTGCAGCGGTATGACTTTATAGAGAGTTATTTGACGGTGCTTCCTGATAAGACAGTTGAAACAAAACGTGTATTTTTGGGCTCTCCAGTACATAATCGTGATGGTCGCATGATTGTTAGAACTCATCTTTTTGATGCAAATGCACAAGGGCTGAGTAGAGCTACCTGTCTGCAGATAGAAGACCATGAGCGTAGTGAAATAGATAAAGAGCGTGAAAAGCAGAGAAAAGCGAATGCTGCATTAAGAGAAGAATTTGGCGAAGAATATATTCCGCGTGGTGCTTCGGCAGTTCGTTTGGGCAATGACAAATTGTTTGTACTTTCAGGCCGTGAGATGATATGGATCTACTCATTGTGCCAGCGCGATGTGGCGCCAGCAGCATCTTCAGTGTGCGCAATCATATAAATCTATGGCCAAGATTGGATCTGCTTGCGTAAGAGCAGCTTTGTTTTGTGTGCTAACCATCACATCAGTGGAAAAGCCTTTTAAAAAAATAAGAAATGAGTAGGCTGTATTGCCGTATGCCGCATAGAAACCATGTGGTAACAAACAACCGTGATCAGATATTTGCACACGTTACTCGTGGTTGGAGCATAATAAGGTATGGTAATGAACAAAAAGCATGTAGTAGTAGCAGTTGCTGTAGCATTATGGGCACAGGCTGCCTGCGCAATGATCTATGACAATAGATTCTTCCCCTTTATTAAACCGCCTTACATAACGGTTCTCGATCGTTACTCATATGCTGATATAGACTGCTTTATCACGACGGCACATTCGGCATGGGGTGAAAATGATCAAGAACTTGGTATCCCAGAAATGTTTGGTCCTTATGATGAACATCAGCTTGCAACCGCTATTGCAAAGACCGGCAAACCAAATCCATTAATTGCAGCATTCCCTACTGACAATGATATTTTAATGATGGAACTTCCGTGGAAGGTGAGAGGTAAAATCCAGGCGCAAGGTCTGCAATTTGGTATGCGCAAAACGATCTGGCGCCATTGGTTGTCAGTCGGTTTTTCATGGTTATGTATGCGTGTCAACTCAAGCCAGACCTTTATACCGACCTTTAATGAACAGGCTATAAAATCTCAAACAACGATCGATCAGCTTGAAGAGTTAAGAACGCAGATGGATCGAGAGATTGGTATTACCTGTGCGCATAGCCATCAGGTAGGTATGGGGGACTTAGATCTGTATGTACGGGCTGGCGATATATGGGATTACGTGCTCAAGTGCCGTCGTATTCAAGCAGGCCTTTCGGTAGGAGCGTTGGTACCGACCGGTGAGCGTCGTCTTATTAATGAACCGGCATCCGTTCCCTTTGGTGGCAACGGGCATCCAGGCTTCTATTTTAGTGGTGATGCTGAATTTGAATTGAAAGAAGATTTTAAGGTAGGGCTCATTTTACGTGGTAGCAAACGATCACCACGCAGCTGCCTACACCGTATGCCAGCATGCAAAGAACCGGCGCTCTTTGGAGCCATTGTTGGTAAAGCACGTGTTAACCCGGGCGGTACTATTATTTTTGCGCCATACGCGATGTTTGAGAATTTACGTGACGGCTTTGGTGCGTTAGTACAATTTACCCTTACGAATCATTTTCAAGATAGTTGGCATGATCAACGATGCAATAGATGGCTTATACCGGCAAATACTAAAGCGCTCGAAGATCTTTCTTATTGGCGTTCTAGTTATGTCACTTTGTATGCTTTTTATGATTTTGGTAAAATGAAAGTGAAGCGCAACTTTGAACCTGTTTTAACAGTTCAATGGGATGTTCCGGTAAACGTTTGCGATGCACAAAACAGTGCAAAAACGCAAAAAGTTGCCTTCGGTTTTGAATTTAACTTTTGAGAAAAAATAAGATTTATGAGGAGCGCTTATGCGTTTTTTCCCTGCTCGTCGGTTATTTAGTGTCTTTTCTAATGATTTGGCTATCGATCTTGGTACTGCCAATACCGTTGTCTATGTGCGCAATAAAGGCATAGTGCTCGATGAACCGACTGTTGTTGCCGTTAAAGCAAACAGCAATCAGGTGCTTGCTGCAGGAAAAGCTGCCAAAGAGATGTTAGGCAAAACGCCTGAAAGTATTGTTGCTTGTCGCCCTATGCGTGATGGTGTCATTGCTAATTTTGAGTTAACGGAAAGCATGTTGCGCCATTTTATTCGCGTTGTGCATGATGATCGTCGCACCTTAGTTCGTCCACGTATGATTGTAGGCGTACCTTCAGGTATTACGCAAGTAGAGCGTCGTGCGATTGAGGATACCGCTAAACAGGCTGGTGCGCGCGAAGTGTATACCATTATGGAGCCAATGGCTGCGGCAATTGGTGCAGGGTTACAGGTCCAAGATCCATCAGGAAGCATGATTATTGATATTGGTGGCGGCACCACTGAAGTGGCCGTTATCACACTTAAAGATGTTGTGTTTTGTCGCTCTGTGCGCGTCGGCGGCGACAGTATGGATCAGGCTATTATTCAGTACGTAAAGCGTAAATATAATCTGCTCATCGGTGAACGTACGGCAGAGCGTATTAAGATTGAAGTTGGATCGGCAATGCTTGGTTCAAGCAAAGAGACCGTATCCGTAAAAGGGCGCGATTTAGTAACGGGCGTACCAAAAACGATCACACTGACTAGCCCAGAAGTGAATGAAGCATTGCTCGAAACAATTGCAAGCATCATAGATGTGGTGCGTGTTGCGCTTGAAAATACACCACCAGAGCTTTCTTCAGATTTAGTTGATACCGGTATTGTCATGGCAGGTGGCGGATCGCTGTTACGCGGTCTTGATCGTCTTATTTCAAAAGAGACGGGGTTGCCGGTGCGTGTTGCTGACAATCCACTCTATTGTGTGGTCAATGGCGCAGGCAAAGTACTTGAAGAGCTCGACTTTTTCAAAGACGCGTTGATGAAATAGGCACACTATGTCACGCACATTTTCTCACGGTATAGAAATAAAAAAGCGGTATGGGCAACATTTCTTGCGTAGCACCAAAATCGTAGACTCTATTGTCGACACGATCGATATACGCGGAGCATCCGTTTTTGAAATAGGGTGTGGTGATGGTTTTTTGACCAGAGCAATCCTTGAAAAGGCGGTCGAGCGCTTGTGGGTGTTTGAGATCGATCCAGAATGGGTCAAACATGTTACCAGCACTGTGCCCGATGCCCGTTTAACGGTGTATGAAGAGAATATTCTTGATATTGATGCACAAAAATTAGCGTCACATGCTCCCTGGGTTTTATTGGCAAACCTTCCGTATCAGGTTACTTTCCCTATTTTGCATTTTTTGCAGCGTAACAGGCACTTGTTGCGCGAGGGAATCATTATGATACAAGAGGAGGTTGCTGAAAAAATATTGAAAACCTCGGGGCGAGGGTATGGCTACCCATCACTTTTTTTCCAACGCTATTTTGCTTGGAAAAAGCTTGATAAGGTACCACCGACAGCATTTGAACCGCCGCCAAAGGTGATGTCACGCCTTTTATATTTCAAGCCACAAGAACATATTGCCGAGATTGCTCATGAAGTGGAATTTTGGAAGTTCATTAAAATCTGCTTTCACCAACCGCGGCGCACGTTGCGCAACAACTTATTGCAGTCTCATTATCAACTGTCGGCATTAAGCGAGCAGGAACTAAATCTGCGCGCGCAGCAGATGAGTATGCAGGATCTCATACAGATGTGGAACAAATTGGTGCCTTTTATTACCGTTGAAGGATAAACATGAAGAGAATATTCATGATGCTTTGTTTAGTTGCATCACCGCTTGCTGCCATGGAAGGAAGAAGGCTAGATGTCATTGTGCCGAGGCTGGCATACTTAACGCCGACAGAGCTTGCTTTAGTCTTAGATTCGCTAGATATGCAACAAAAATATGCTGAGAAAAGACTGGAAGAGCAAGCAAGAGAATTGCGTGCGTTCTTGAAATCAAACTCTGCTCTAGTCAACGCATGTGTACTTGAGTTGCAAAAAATGGGTGTTGATAACAGCTTTAGAGCGAAGCTTTAAAAGGCAGCGCAGCACTCGCAACCTTCTTGCATACTGTTCATTTTGTCGCGTAATCGAGCTGCTCTTTTGCGGTTGCGATATGCAGTTACTGCTTCACTAAATGCCTGCTCAGAAGCAACCTGGATACGACTGTTGTAGATTTTTGACGTGTAATGATCTGGCGCATATTGCAACACAAGATGTGCCAGTTTTTTCATTTCAGCATGGGTCAAAAAGCGTGCGAAGGTTAACACCCGCTGCGATTTCTGATTTTTGATAACCATGATCTCATGGTCAGCTCTGATATCAATAAGGGTCGGTTTATGAAACAGGCTCTTTTCTTGAAAATCATTAACTGCCTGCAAAATGATCGGCATAATGGCAACAATTGGCAGTGGATGCAGAGGGAAATGAGGACGGTAGCTGACCGGTGTCCAGCCAAAAAACCATAACTCTATGTGGCCAGGTGAAGCATTGCGCATAAAGCGTGCTTTACCACTGACGATCGGCGCGCTTTTTACATTGTAAGCATGTTTTTTATAGTTGCATCGGCGTTGTTGTATGCGTCGAGAAGTCGATTGTATCATGCGTGTACATTTTATCTGAATCTGAATCAGTTTGTTCGGTAGCTTAAAACCGCAACGTGGTTTGAAAAGACGACGCGAAAAAAACCGTTTAAGCGAGAAGCAATCAAGTTTTTGAATACGATCTCCGCGTGAATAGATATGATAGACCTTTTCAAACATGGGGTCGTTTACTAAGTAATCGGTTTCACATTGTACCGGCATGCCAAGCAGAATAAGTTCGTTTACGGAGAAGGTTGGCAGCTCTGGATTGCATTGATGTACCTTGGCAAGATTAAGGCATACATTGCCGCCATGGCTATACCCTATGATGCGTATCTTTGGCTCAATACCGCGATCACGAAATGTCTGTATCTCGGCAGCAAATGCTCTATAAAAATCATAAGAATCCCGATAGCGTTGAGAGGGGCTGAGCAACCCCGTCCATCCGAAGGTATAATAATGATTGTCGGTTGGCACATCAGCATTGGCTTGGTAGACCGTCTCAAAGACGGCAGCTAGCGCGCTTGAAGCATTATTTTTTTGTATATGCGTAGTATCGATTTTTTTAAGCCCTATTTCTTGCATCGCCTGGTTTTGATAGAAGATCGGGTCTTGGCGCATGATCTCAACAGTGCGCGCATAGGTAGTGTTTTGTACTCTGTCGAATATAAATCGTATGCAGTTTGCACAGGTAAAGTGAGGTTTTACACTCATGATGCCGTGTACGAATACGGTCAAGCATGTTTCTGTTGCAGGAGCTTTAACGGTATCTGATTGTTGAGGTGACTGAGAGTTGCCAGGCAAGTTGGTGCATGCATACAGAGGCGGCTGTACTGCAAGGCAAAGCGATAGGATAAAAAAGGCTTTGCATACTGTTCTTATCACGGCGTTTCCTTGGGCTGGCAGTGTTAGTGCTTGATAAGCATTTAGTATAATAAAAAACGCTCTATCATCTACGTATTATTATTATAATGATATCACTATCTTATTTGAAATTAAAATAAAATCGATAATGATGGCGAAAGATGCTTTGTTTGTGGGAGTGAATGAAGGAAATTTAATCAAGCATCTAGGCGGGGTGAACTAAATTTAATTAAGCAACTAAAATAATAATACCCTTCGGGGTCATCCCTGCGCAGGCAGGGATCCATGCTGTTGATAA
>CAZHJT010000023.1:0-6479 GCA_964533545.1 uncultured Pseudomonadota bacterium
CTACAAAAAAGATTATAAATATGTTTGATAGCCACAAGTACTGAAACTGCTACAACGACATTGCCATGTGATGATGACGAATCGGTATCAGATGCATGCGCAAGCGGCATTCCAAGGGAAAGAACTACGAGAAGCGCTTTTCTAGGTAAAAATTTCATAAAATACTCCTAAAGTTAGCCTTGTAAAAGCTGCTAGGTTCAGCGCTCACAAGGCTCGATCGTCAGATAGAAAAATTTATCACCAACCTGCAAATGCTTGAAATCTTGGGAACCAAGTACCTTCATATTTCAAGGTAAACCAAGATTGTTTTTCAAGTTTTGATCGATGCATAATAGCGTTATAATTTTTACTAATTTCAGGATCCAGCGGAGACCTAGCTGTTAACTCCTCTTGGAGCGATTCCAGACGATCCTTATGACTATAATATTCACGACAGCGTTGAGAAATCTTTATTAGCTCATCCAATGACTTATTCTTATAGAACTCATTCTCATAGCGTACGCCCATTTTAGCTAAAATTGATCTAGCTTCTTGTTCTTTTTCCGCTATTCTCTTTTCTTCTTTGCGCACTATTTCATTATATCTTTCGACTGTAGATTTTTCCTTTTTATCCCTGTAACAACTATTATAAGCCGCTTTTGTAGCCACGAACGCTGCAAGTGTCCCAAAAGCTACTTTTAGCTTGTTATATGATGATGACGAGTCGGTGTTAGATGCATGCGCAAGCGGCATTCCAAGGGAAAGAGCTACGAGAAGCGCTTTTTTAGGTAACAATTTCATACAATACTCCTAAAGCTAACAAGATAAATGAGATATTTAAGGTTCTTATTCATAATGATAATTCAGTTTGAATGTTTTGTAAAATGGTAGAAATGGCTCTCTGTCGCGGCCAGAGCGCGCAGTGAAAAGTTCCGGGTTTGAGGGCCGTTATGCCAATAAATAGATTGCTGCAAGGGCACATTTGAGCAATGTAGCGCGATCCTGAGCGCTCACCGTGTCCGTATTGCTGGTGGCGGTGGGTGTTGCTTCCTGTGCCATAGCTGGTACGGATGCTTCTTCGTCTGATAGAAAACGCAGTATCTTATTTTTTTTCGCTACGCAATACGCGGCATTCTGTTGCAAAAGAACGTTGATACCTGCACCAGCGATTGCGCCTATAAGCGCACAACTTATGATGCCATACCCTCTTTTTGGGACAAAGGGCGTGCAATGTTTTGCAACGCCAGCAGCGGCTCCGTACACAAGACCTGTTTGCGCTGCTTGATATGCCATCGGATCGTTTTGATGTAGCTCATGGTGTTTGTTGTGCACAAATTTCTGTAGCCGCTCAAACTCTAGTCGATATTTGTTGTCTGCTTTATCTTCTGTTTTGAGAGTTATTGTGTGTGCAAGTGCTACTAACAGAACGGTGGCGCTGAGCATTCTTTTTCTGTTCATGCGGATCTCCTTAGTAATTATGTAGTATATTCCTGCTCAGTTTGCCAGATAAGAGCGATTGATGCTATAGCAATTTTACCTTTATTTACTATACTAAAATTATGCTTTTGAGTGTGCGTATACAAGCTTGAAAAAGCTCTATTTTTAATGAGAGTTTATATGATGGAAAATTCATTTTTAGTTGAACAAAAACCATTTATGTCATTACTGGCATCGATGCAGCCTATCTGTACCAATCGTACCGCCTTAGATGCAACCAGTTATATTTTGATGCAAGTTGGCTACAAAGAGTTGGTGCTTAAAAGTACCGATCTTGAAATTAGCTTACAAGCAAGTTACTTATTAGATGGTACATCGTCAGCGACACCTTATTCTTGTATGGTCTCCGGCAAGCGCATCTTCGATTTAGTCAAAGAGTTGGAAGGTACGATAACCTGTCATCTTGTCGATCAACAATTGGTGTTGAAGGCTGGTGGCGTTACTTTGTCGTTAAATATTAAAGACGCGCAAGAGTTTCCGCCATTCCCTGAATGTATCGAAAATCTGATGCGTTTGGATGGCACCGTATTGCTGGATATGTTAAGTAAGGTAGCATTTCTCATCCCACAAAATAATGCTAACCCAGCACTGAACGGTTTATATCTTGAAGTGTCTGAAAAACAGATGAAGATGACCACAACGGATGGTCATTGTCTTGCGCAGGTGAGCACGAGCATGTACACGCTCGATGAGCCGAAAAAATGGTTGTTGCCACGTCGCGCGGTATTTGAAGTGAAAAAGTTGTTAGAAGGATCAAACAGTTCACATCTGTTTCTTGGTCTTTGTGGTAATCAGTTGGTTTTCTCTGGTGATTCATTCAATTTTTTCACCAAGCTTTTGGCTGATCCATTTCCACAATATACGCCTATTTTAAGCAAACAAGGCTTTAGACCGGCGACCGTTGATCGTGCGCATTTTATAAAAACATTGCGACGTTCAGTCTGCTTGTTGTCTGGGCAATTTATTGCGACACAGTTTGGCTTTCACCGTGATGAGCTGAGTGTTTCGATGGATAACAAAGAGGTTGGTCAGCTTACTGAAAAGCTTGCTTTGGATTCCTTTGAAGGTGATTCAATCGACATTCGTTTTTATGCTCCGTATGTCTTGAGCGGTCTTCAGGCCTTTTCTGACGATAAGTTGTCCTTTTATCTCCATAATGGTTCAAAACCGATTATTTTTGAATCGACTCATGAAGATAGACAGGTAACCTATTTAGTGATGCCTGTATCGCCAACAACAGCTCAACTATAGGCGGTTACTGCGGTGCAAGTGACAAACCTGTATGTGAAGAATTTTCGTTGTTTTCCGGAAAAGCAGCTCGCTTTAGACAGTTCCTTGGTGCTTTTGCAAGGGCTGAATGGATCGGGTAAGACATCGCTTATTGAGGCGTTGCATTATCTGTGTTATTTACGCTCGTTCAAAACACATACGCCACGAGAACTTGTACATTTTGGCCAAGAGAGTTTCTTTATCAAAGCAACCGTTCGTCCATCAGATGATGCATTGCCGCATGAGCTACAAGTTGGCTATTCGGGCAAAAAAAGGCTGGTCAAGGTCAACCAACAGGCAGTCGTTTCGTATAAAGAGTTGATGGACCACTATCGTGTCGTTACCCTGACCGAGGATGATGGCGAGCTGATCAAGAGCGGCCCTGAGGCGCGCCGAAACTTCATAGATCAAGCCTTAGTGCTTGACGATCCGCCATTTTCTCAAACTTTACGCATGCTCAAATATTTGGTCGATAGCAGGAATGCTTTGCTACAAAGTGGCTCATACAATGCTCAGTCATTGGAGATTTGGACACACAAGCTCTGGCTACAGACGCAGGCCATACGCCAGGCTCGCCAAACATTGCTGGCCACCCTGGAGCAGGAAGTCATTCGCATTCTTGCCTCGATTGATGCCACTCTACAGGTATCTTTTTCATATCTTCCTAAGCAGCTCAATCCTGATCATGGCTTTGAGCAGTTTATGGATGCATCGGGGAGGCTCTTTCAAGAAGAGGCTCGCTATGGGCGTTCATTATTTGGCGCTCATTTGGATGATTTTTCCATTAAGCTGCAAGACCGCACCACCAGGCAGTTCGCCTCACGTGGGCAGCAAAAACTCGTAGTCCTGCTCCTTAAGATCGCCCAGGTTACCCACCTGAAGGCCAACAGAGGCTCTGTCATCTTTCTCTTGGATGATTTTATAACCGACTTCGATGATCGGCGGGCGCTACAATTGCTACCCCCTCTGATTACCCTGGGCGGACAGCTTATCTTTACCTGCCCCAATCTGGGAGGGACGCTTCATAACCAGCTAGCCAGCATGGGCGCGCAGATAATCACCTTGACTGACTGAATAAAAGAGTTGTCCTGATGGGATTTACCAATAGGGCGCGGTTTGACAATCGGTAAAAAACTGACTATCATGTTCGTTGTATAACGCTTTGTTTGATAGCTTAATTCGTAATAATCTGGCACAAAAAAAGTTTGACATTACGTAAAAACTATTTAAACTTTTGTTGCAGGTGGTAACAATCTTTATTGGCACCATCTCTTTTAATCTAGGCTTCATTACTACTCTCCTTTTTTCCATCGCATTGACTTCGGTCAGTGCGATGGATTTTTTTTGTATCTATTTTCCCTTCCGTCTATTTCAAGCTATCTTAATCAACGACATGATGTATTGACTACGAACCTTGGTACGGGAGCATTTTTAGCGATGAAAGCTACTTTATTGACGCGTATCGCCACGCTGTTAAGCATGGCAACCGTGTACGCCTCCGGCATTGAATTTTTGTATCCAATCTGCGCATACACCGATGCAGCCTGTATGCGTCAGAAGTTCATTGTATTGCATCAAAAAAGTGTGATACAGACAATGCTCTGGTCATGGGATCCGATAACGCATCGAGCAGTGCAACTGTTGCCCGGCTCTTTTACCCCGGCTGGTGTCTGTTTATTGGCATCGGGCGCAGGGTTCAGTTTTATCGATAATGGCAGAATTCGTATCAAAGAATTTATCAAACGTTCAGCCAGATCGGTCGAAAGTGAAGAGCTGATGAGCAATAGCGGGCCCATCTCTTGGTATGCCGGTGATGTTGGTTATTTTCACGCACTTGATGGGCATTATTATGCCCTGTTTTCGATCAATCGTACCGGCGATGTTGCCCGCTGCATTGCTCAACCAACTAAAGATTGTATGTATCCTGCTTGTGGCAATGGTTCTTTATTGTATATTCAACGAGCTGAGCAGAAACAGGGTTATAGCTATACCATTGTTGAGCAGGCAGCTGATCAACGAGAGACGCAATCGTTGTGTGTAGATTTTCAAAATCGTCCCATTATTTTTCTGCAGATGACCGATGCCAATCAAGGTTTTTTTGTTGAGCATCCTAGCCACATAGATTCTGATGCGTCTATGATTACCTTTGCATACCATCAATTAAAGCGCCGAAATGGCACAGAGTGGGATACGCATCAGCTATTTACTTTTTCCATTCCTACTTGCCTAGTACATGCATCCAGTGAACAGCGTTTGCATGAATCGATTATTCCACTGCTACCGCGTGTCGTTGATGGAGTTATCTATTATGTTGACTACACCACCCCTCATGGTGGCGCCATCTGCAGCTATAATTGTGCGACCAAAAAACAGGCTATATACTCACATTCTTGCACGGAGTACCCTATTGCCCCTGTGCGCAATGGATCCTTACTCCTATATGGTGGCAGTCTGACATCCCCGCCTGTGGAGCCAGACCAAGCACCTTGCGTATACCTTGACCAAGAGAACAACCTCTGTTTTTCTTTTCCTAGCATAACCTTGAGGCTAAGAGAAAACTCTATACAGTAAGGCTTTTGTTGACCTAAAATTCAAACAGGCAATATAAATGTTAACATAATGAGCCTTATCAGGAAATTGTGTGTTTGGTTTTTTCTAGCCCCTATTTCGTCATGTTCATGAAGCACTTTTGGTGTATGTGACAAAAATAATGGGCGCATGGAGACTCATCGTCGACGTCCGCAGATATTTTTCTGCTTTTTTGTACCATGATAAGCTTGCCAATTTTGGGCACGGTTCGATTACCATGCAATCAAACAGACACTGCTCATTGAAAAAGCTTTCGATGCATGTTTGTGTTGCTAGTTCATCAGAACAATCATATATATCGGTCATAAAGGCTATTTCATTGGCCGTTATGCACGTAATGGCCGTATAACAATTGAGAGAGCTTAATAATGCTTCAAGCAGCGTTCTGCCCTTATCAACCGATTCAATTTCAATATGGTGGATTCCTGGTGTTACAAATAAGGCATGTAGATCGATAATCGCCTGTTCGGTGTAGGGGAATGGGATATAATGTGATTTTTTGTAGGCAGGCATGACCTGATGTTCGCTCAGTATGTCGAATTGGCGAAGCTGTTCCATGAGCAGGCTCTCCTTTATATAGCTCGTGATGGCTTCACATACTATCTGCAAGGCAAAGCTCGTTATTGGCTATCAACAAGGAGAAGGTACCGCATCAGATCATCTGATTGCAACGAATTCTTTTTGATTGTAATTTTGTTGCTTTAAAAAAGTTTATTAAAATTTCCAACTAAGGATTAAGCAGGCTCTTTTTATGCCAGAGTCCACACAAGGATATTGCCATTGCGTCGGTGACATCCTCTTTTTTTGGCTTTTCGAGTTTGGGGAAAAGCTGCAACATAACGCGGGCGACTTGATCTTTCGATGCGGCGCCATATCCAGTTACGGATTGTTTTATTTCTCGCGGTGAGAATTCATGTAGCGCAAGGCCATGTTTGTGAGTTAGTAAATAGAGGATACCACGCAAATATCCTAGTTTAAGGAAGTTCTGTGCGTTTTTGCCTAGAAATGGTGTTTCGATCGCTAGATCAGTGACGTGCCATTGCTTGATTTTTTCGTCGAGAAAGGCGTGGAATATACCGACCCGTTCAACTAAACTCTTGTTCGGCGACATGCTCAAATAACCGACGTCCAAGAGCACCACGGAG
>CAZHJT010000023.1:6489-17461 GCA_964533545.1 uncultured Pseudomonadota bacterium
AATCCTGCAAAATGAAATCCGGGATCAACACCTAAAACAACCATCAGCTACCTCTTAATTTTTCATGTTATTACTGTATTCCTAGTTTATTCCCTATAATGTTTATTTAATATGGTTATTCATAAGTTTATACCATACATAAGTTTATATCGTACATAACATAGTCATCTAGTCATCTCTGCGACTTGTCCGTCGAAGTCTGCCGAGCCGGAAGGTAGGGACCCAGAGTTATGTATTAATCTCTATTCCATTCCATTATTTTAATCTTATCACGTGGCTTTCGTTCATACGTAGATATACACTCTGCTCCCAATACCATACTCCATAACCCTATCAATAACATATCCTAATTTCTTAACCCCAGAGCTTCTATAAAATCTTGTTATTTCGCTTCCAAATGGTGTGGTTTGCCCGCTCAAAGTTAACAAAACCCCCTTGAATTATCGGACGTTATGCATGGAAAAAACCATACCAGCCCCTCCCCTCGTTTTACCCTGAAAAAGGCTTGCCTGACTGGCTAAATTGACTTTTTTTAAATTTTCTATATTCTAATGGTAAAGATTTATATAGTTTTACCTGTTTTTGATAGGGAAAATGTTATGAAATTACGACTTATACGTCACTATACGCTTCTTTTTTTGGGGTTTGCGGTTGTTTACATGTCGCAAGCGCAATCCATGCAAATAGATCAAAAAATAGCATTAGAAGTGCGTGAACTTATAGAACAACACAGAGAAAAAATCGCACAAGTAACTCCTTTTGTTCATGAACAACTGAGCAAAGCAGGCTGCTCAAATCCAGAATCTATTCCCGTTATTCCTTTTCGCACATTCGGAGCAAACTCGGACTATGGAATATTTGTCCCTATACACGAACTGAGCACGCTGCTAAAAGAAAGAGCTGAAAGAAAAATTGAAACGCTTGAAGATGCCACTCGTTTTAAAGAGACTCTAAGAGGGAGTTTTTTTCTACATCTGGTGTATGGAGAATTTCCTGAAGATAAAGACTTCTTTCAAAATGTTGCTGCTCTGAAACAGTTCGTAGACCAAAGGCTTGAATATCGTATTAACAACGTAATTGGCATCCTGCATCATGAAGCAGCACATTACAAGAACAACGACACCCACAAGCAAAAAAAGTTTTCCCATAACCTCTCGAAAGCAACTACCGCTATGGCTGTTGGAACAATGGTGGTATGTGCGATTAGGCTCTACTTACTGGATAATCAACAATGGCAAAATCGCTGTGTACATTTTGCAGTCGCTACCATCTTAAGCCGTTTCCTTGCTCCTGTTATCTCTAATGCTTATTCTCGCGAACTCGAATGGCGCGCCGATGAAAATACACCAAACGAAACTGAGATCTTACGCGCACGCGCAAAACATTTTGGAGACGATGATAAAAATGCGCGCCGCAGGCGCAAGCATGAAGGTGTTTTGTATGAAGGTGCAATGATCGATCTCAAAAATACTGCCCTTATAGTCAATGCTACATTATCAACACATCCACGACATAAACTACGAGAGCTACGCTTCATAGAACGTGCCGAGGCAATAGAACAAGGCAAGCCAATACCGGAACGATCAAGGAAATGGTTTGGCTTAATTTCTTAATCGGCACACAAATTCCCACACGCAAGAAAGTCATTCTTAACCGAATGGCTTTTTTTATGCATTAAACTTCCAACCAAAACTGATAAGCGCGCCTATTTCATTGCGCGTCTGACAACCAAAAAGATGTTGCACGGGCAACAGAGTAATGCCCGCTTGAGCGATGAACCGTTCCGACGAAGCCCAGAATGATGGCGTGAGAAACAACACATTGCCACCGCTATTACGTACCGTCATCGAGCAAAACTGATCGCGTGTTGTGTAAATGCCATCAAGCTCAATCATCCACGTAAAGATCCAACCTTTGTGCGTGGTAATGTTTTTACCAAATCCACCTTGATATAAAAAGTTGCTGCCAGCACGTAGCCTACGCCCCTTGGTCTCTAAGTTGCCACCAGCAGAAAGAAACCAAAGCCAATCGGGTGAATAATAACTAAAAGTACCTCCAAATAAAAAACTTGGAGCCCCTGCGCCTAATGCAGGCGTTCCTGACTTAGTTGATCCCGTTGGCAGATAGAGCGCAGTCAGAATGGTCGCCTGATAGGTTGAGCGTGGTTTACGCGCTTCATAAAATGCGTACTCAATCTGTGCAAATATATCCCCCAGGCCTTTAAAACAATCGTCCTTTATAGAAGCAAAAGGAGCTCCTAATGCTATCGAGCAGGAATCATTGATGCCATATAAAAGATACGGGACAACAAACACCGAATGCTTTTTCGGTCCAAAAAAGGGCAGCGCCGCGACAAAGGCCATGCAATCGCCCTTTTCAACAACGTTTTGCCCAAGGCTGAATAAAGGGCTTGGTTGCTGCGAAAGCGGCAATAAGAAGTTCCCCTCTTTGACCTGCTCCACTGCCTCTTTTTCTTGTTTAGCGTGTAGATTACTGAAAACGCCCATCAGTAAGAGCATTAGCCCCATCAAACAAACTGCTGCTTTATCTATCTTTATCATACTACATACACCTCTTTTGTGTGCTTCATGCTATCGATCTATTTCCTTTGGCTCAGTTATACCATAGACTCTTTTATTACAAAAGAATGGTCTCTCTATGAGTAAGATTAGCACTCCTAGATGGCTCGAATGCTTTGTTCTTAATCTCGTCTTTTGTTATTGTAAGATGGATCCCCCGACTACGCTTATCCGGGCCATCAGGCTCGGCAAGCTTCGCCGGGCAAGCCGCGGGGATGACCCGAGGTGAACGCGTAGTGAGGTGAGCTATTATGTCATCGATCATAAAAAATTTCTTCATCTACTCGGCAAGCGCTCTGCTGCTACGAGGAGCATCGGTCGTTGTTGCCCCGCTAACCTTACAGCTGTTGTCACCAAGCGAATATGGCCTTGTAGCGCTGATTCACAGCTTTTCAAGCATAACCACGATTCTTATTGGTTTTGGTTTGCGACAACTGCTTTCGATAGAATTTTTCCACTATGCGGGAGCAGAACAACGCACACTGATTAATCGCATACTCGCTGTGTATTGCATAGTAGCCACCCCACTCTTTTTGTGCGCCCTTGCCGGATGCGCTCCTATTAATCGTTACATATTTGCACATACGGCAACAAATAGCCTCATTAGTATCACGCTGGTCTACTGTTATATCTTCTTTTTCGTCGAGCTGCTGTATCAGATTTTGCGATATCAAGAAAAGGTACGCTTGGTCACCTGGTTGCAGACAAGTTCAGCATTAGGCATCATATGTTTAAATGTTCTGCTGCTGGCATGGTGCCATGCTGGTGTGTATAGCGCAATAACGAGCTACTGCATCAGTTATGGTGCCGTATGCGTATGGGGCGCCTACCGTTATCGTCATTATTACGCACAAACAGCAGATACGCTGCGCACAAGCCTGCAACAGCTCCCTTACTATCTTCGTATGGGTCTCCCCTTCATACCCACCGTACTGTGTAGCTGGGTCCTATCTTCAAGTGACCGCTGGTTGTTGGCACGTATGACGACATTGCACGATGTGGGAATCTATTCATTGGCTGATGCTTTTGGGCAGCTCTACCTGCTCGTTATTCTGCAACCAATAAGCAATGCCTATCTTCCTCGTCTGATGCGCTTATTTAAAACGGATGAGAATCTTGTCGCCGTTGAACAGAACAATCGCAAAAACACTCTTTATGGCATGCTCATTGCAGCATCGGTTATTTCCGTCGGCTACTGTATATGCAGGCCACTGGTGATACTGTTGCTCCCAAACAGTTACCACCAAGCGGTTGGCTATATCTGGTACATTCTCATGGGGTACGTATTGCTCACAGGCACCTACTGTTTTTCTGCTCTCATACAGTTTTGCAAGTGTCGCTGGTTTTTGAGCTTTTCACTTTTGCTACCTGCACTGTGCAACCTTCTCTTAAATGTACTGTTGATACCAACATGGGGTCTGCATGGCTGCGTCATGGCCACCCTCATTGCGCAAGCAGTCTATTGCGTCACCACCTATTGGTATGGCAGCAGACTGCTCAAGGAGTTGGCAACCGAGTCTTATAAAACTCGGCAAGACCTCGCATATAGCCCCGTGCATAAGCAGCATCACGCACCAGTAGTAGCTGCACAAAAAGCCCCATGATAGACCATGCATAGGGCAGAATACGCCAGCGAGCATGCGGATAGATATTCTTAAAAAAAAGGTAACTGTAGTTGCGAATGAACATAGCACGGTTGGCTTCGATTTTATCGCGACTCACGGGACTCTGCATGTGCTGCAGCTTGGCTGCAGGGTTGTAAAACAGCGGCGCGTACCGCGAGACACGATAGGACAGATCAACATCTTCCATGTACCCATAGCCACCCAAACGCTCATCAAAATGATGACGTGCAAATATGGCGCGTCTATAGGCCATATTACATCCTCCTAACACCTCTACATGCGCCGATGTTGGCGAACCATACGGATGTAATGGCATACCAGATGTAGTGAAAGTGCCACGAGGGTCCAAGCGTGGCAATAAAAAGATTTTGCGCAGTGTATAATCAATGAATGACTTTGTGTAGGCATCATTCGTTACGTTTCCCATGCCGCCAGCATAGTGCGGGTTGGCCTCAAAAACGGCCTGCATCACTTTAATATAATCGTTGTCCAAGATAACATCGTCATCAAAAAAATAGAGGATTTTGCTCGTTGCACGTGCCACTGCTTGGTTGCGCTGATAGGTCAAACCGGGCCTTGTATGGGCATAGACAACGGTGATGCCCTCATGCTCTAACGCGCGACACTGCTCATTAAATGGTGCATGTTCTGTCAGCGGTTTATCACTGCTGTCAACCACAACCAGTTCATTCGGCTTGCTGCTTTGTGTTTTTAATGAGCCCAAAAAGCTCATTATATCCTGAGGCCGATTTCGTGTGCATATAAGAACGCTACAACTCAACCTGCTTTTTTCTATCATTAAGTACCCTACTCACTTGTCTACTACAATCATCAATCGATCCGCTACGATAGGTTGTTGTTCTGTTATGGCGTAAACATACATCAGATGCAACGACTGGTATACCTATAGAGTGCGCTTCATCTTCACTCACGCTCGCACCATCACACAAAGTCGGGCGCAACAAAAGATCCGTTTTCTGCAACAGAGGCCATAACTGGTGCACCCCGTTGATCATGCATACTGCATCCTGCAATCCGTATTCAGCAATACGTGCCAACAACACCCTATAATAGCCTGGCTCATCGATCGTGCCAACAAGGCATACAAGACCTGCGTTAGGAAATTCGGCACGCAGCTTTCTGAGCACCTCAAGACCGGTATCAACGCCATACAGATCACGCCCATCGAGAAAAACTAATCTGGTACATGCTAGGGTAATGAGCGGACTGTGCGTAGCACGAAAGGCTGCAAACCCATCGGGCAACGGCGCAACGGTAGCTGCGGTGTAACAAGAGGGCACGAATGCGCGCTCAACGGAAACGTCGCGTGCGGCATCGATACCCGCATCACAATAACTTTGGTAGGTGCTATCGCCAATAAGCACTTGTTGATCAATAAAGGGTATCAGACGATTTAAACTGTTTCTAAAGCGTACAGGACGTTTTAACAGATGCAGACAATCATGATCAACGGTCGTCAGCTTGTAGCATAAAAAACGCTTCATCATGATAAGGAGTTTAAGCTCTGTGTCACTTTTGGGCAATGAAAGCGTGTGGTAATAGATATGATCTGGACGCACCGAAAGCACACGATACGCAACGGCAAGCAGATAGAATGGGTACCAACGATAGCGGTAGGTTGCGAGCGTATTATGATGAAATATGCGGTTACCCTGCCGCTCAAATTTATCCTTCACCGTCTGAAAATGCACACTAATACCACCATAGGGTAGTGGTGGACCACACATGAGAATCTTTTTGTTCACTATACCATCTGAGTAGCTATGATTTTGTATCGAGAGATCTTTTTTCATATCGCCCTTTCATCGAAGCGTTCGTACTCTATCTGCTGCGTAGCGCCGATAATAGTTTTGACATGTTCATGCCACGTGCCATGAGCAACAACATACTTTCGCCCCAAAGCGCCACGTGCTTCTCGCGCTTGCTTATCTTCGTGCATCAACTGGCATGCCGCATCAACAAAAGCTTGCGTATCGCCTGACTCTACCAAAATGCCAATACCGGTCAGAATGTCGGCAACCTGTGTGATGTTCGATGCAATAATCGGTTTCGCCATGCTCATATATTCAAACAGCTTTATTGGTGAGCCAAAAAATGGCGTGCCGTCAGGGTTCGGTTGCGTAGGTAACAGAAAAGCATCACAAGCGGCAAGATATTGATTCGCCGTATGTTGTGGCACCCTGCCCGTAAAGGTAACTGCACCATCCGGCACTCCTGCCGACAGCAGCTGCTTGCACAGCCATGCATGCAATTCACCATCACCAATCAATAAAAATGCCGCCTTAGGTTCACGCGCTACGATAGCAGGAATCATGGCTGCCAGTTGATTGATACCATGCCATGGCGAAAAGGTACCCACAAAACCGAATAGGAAGCGCTCTTGATAGCCGTACTGTTGACGTATACGCTCACGATCATCAGCAAGTCTCAATGGATCAAGCTCATCAGTATCCACTCCATTCGCTTTCAATATAAGTTTGTCCGTGCAGAGGCCAGTCTGCAGCAGTTGCTGATAACTTGCATTCGATACCACCACAATATGGGTTGCTCCGCGCAAGGACCTATCCTCAAAAAAGCGCAAAAGCCATTGGAGCGAGAAATAGGAACCTGTTTGCCAATGGCGCGCCATCCAGACCTCAGAACCATTATATTCGAGGGTCAAAGGCACCCGCAACCACCATGCGACCAATACTCCCACCAGGCAAAAAGGTGCATGCCGTTGATACACTTGGGTAATATGCTTACCCGAGCAAAGGCGTATGATACGTATCGTGAAAAAAATATTTGAAAGGAGGCTGTTTATTTTCCAACGCAGCGGTTTCAACATTCGTGGCATACGCAATTGATGATATGCAGGCAGTGACAACAAACGCAATGGCTCAAACAGTGCCGACGATACACAGATAACTGACCAGTTATTACTCATGAACCCTTTGATAACGCCGAGCGTGTGCGCAACCGATCCACCAGCAGTCAACTGCTGCCCACCTAGATCAACACGCAGATATAAAACGGTCTTTTGCGATGCTTTTAGATGCATGAGCGAGCTCCCGTTGCCATTAAATTCTGTAAAACCCATAACTGATACCCGAAATCGACCTGTTCCTTCTCATTCGCTTTGCGTAATGCATCGATAGCCTTGAAATTTAATAGCTCTACCCATGGATTATGTGTATCATGCAGCATCTGCTCAAAATATGGCTTGAAATAGTTTCCCTTTTTAAACCACCGTGTCACCGGAGCTGCAAAACCTATCTTTTGCCGATAGATAATATCTGCCGGTAAAACCGACTCACTCGCTTTTTTCAGCAGATATTTGGTGACCCCGTTTTTAAGCTGCAGATCTTGGGAGATCTTCAATGCATACGCAACGAGCTTTGGGTCTAAAAAGGGCACACGCCCTTCTATACTTGATGCCATGGTCATCTTGTCAAGACGTGTTAACAGCAGTTCTGGCAAGCGATGTTGCAGTTCACGATACATCATATGCGTCAACATGCTTGCCTGTGGATTACGGTGTATCATCTGTCTGCGTAGATACTCAACATAGTCATGACTTTCGTCTGTTTGGCGCATGCCTGGCAGCAGAGCCGCAACAACAGGGTCTGGATCATGAAAAGTCGTATTCATGAACTCCTGCTTCCAAGAGTCATAAAATACGGTGGCACCACTCCAAAAAAGCTCTTTGCCATCTGCCCACATATGCAGCAATGCTGTACGAGCGGGCGCCTCATGCTGATACCTACTGACCACACGAGCAGCAGATCTGCGCGCGACAGCGGGTATATAGCGCTGCGATTGTTGCCAAAGTGGCTGCCATGCAAGATATTTTGCATACATGTCATACCCACAAAAAAGCTCATCGGCCCCTTCGCCCGTCAACATGACGGTCACGCCTGCCTGTTTGGCTGCCTGTGCAATCGCATAGATCGGTATTGAAACACAATCACCAATCGGCTCATCTTGCAGCTGCAGCATCTTTTGAAAGATGGTAAAGGCCTGCTGCTCATCAAGCAGAATTTCATGATGCTCCGTCTTAAAATGATCGGCAACCCGGCGGGCCCAGTGGCGTTCATCACGCTCACCACTGTCGAACGAAACGGTAAAGGTTTTAACGCGATCAATCTGTTGCGCCATCAGACCAACAATCAGACTTGAATCGAACCCGCCTGATAAAAAAGCGCCAACTGGCACATCGGCAATCATACGTTTGGCAACCGATTCATGCATCAGCGAGCGAATCTGCTCGATGCATGCAGCTTCGCTCCGCAGGTATTGATCATTGTGCGTCGGTACCAAGTCGAGCACCGAGTACCATTGCTTGAAAGAGATTGCGCGTTGCGCATCTAACTTCAGGTAGTGGCCTGCCGGTAGCTTATAGATCTCTTGATAGAGTGTCAGCGGTGCAGGTGGCACTAAAAAGGTCAAATAATGGGAGACTGCGTGAGGATTTATAGTTGTGGTCACCCAAGGCAGTTGCCATAATGCTTTGAGCTCTGAGGCGAATGACAACATACCACCCATGGTCGAGAAATAGAGCGGTTTTATACCGATACGATCACGTATCAGATAGAGTTCGTTGCAGCGTGCGTCGAAAATAATGAGCGCAAACATGCCATCAAATTTCTGCAAACAGTCTATGCCCCACTGCTGGTAGGCATATACTATCGTTTCAGTATCACAGTTCGAACGGTACACGTAACCATACGATTCTAATTCTGCACGCAGTGCACCATGATTGTAGATTTCACCGTTAAAGCAGACCACAACCGATTCATCTGCATTCGTCATAGGCTGCAATCCGGCATCAGAGGGATCAAGAATACTCAGGCGCCGATGGGAGAGCCCTATGCCTGCTGCATGAGATAACCATAAGCCAGATCCGTCAGGGCCGCGGTGTGCTTGTGTTTGGTGCATGCGCGTGAGCAGATCAGCGTCAATGGCATAGGATGCAGCAAGACGCGCATAACCGGCAACACCACACATACACCACCTATTACTTCTGATGAATCCTTATTTGCCTAAAGTTGGCACAAGCTACCACACCCTGGCAAAAACTGCACGTCTTTTGTGGTGGGGACATAATGAGAGTGTTATGCGACATTGTAAAGCAAAACAGTTGCTATAATTTCCATTCGATTTATTCTGCACTAATCAGTAACGCACTAAGAGATTATTCATCAAAAAGGCTTGTTCATGCATAAAACTCAAACCATAAAATCGATCTTTGTTTTTTTGTCGTATGGTTTGATCACTCAATCGCTAACAACCATTACGAGTGAAAGAACTGTTGTTCCACAAAAAAATAACACGTACGAATTTCATAATGACGCTGCAAGGTCTTTACCAAAGTGGCTTAGAGCCCTTATTGGTGAATATGCATTGGATCCTTCTATCTATAAAATTCGCGCAATCTATAAACACCCATCGCATCAGTTTGCTGCACGAGTGAAAGCTTTTGATGTTAACACACCTCTCACTGACCCAACCTGTTCTTACAAAGTAGTAACCCCTTCTGGTGAGTCCTTCTATCATACTGTGCTTGTGTATGATCTTTGGATTCGAGATGCCCTGCCTATTGTAACTGAACCCATCGCTCATGATGGGCCTTTGAGGAATTACTCTCGCACAGCAATCGCAAAAACGTGTTCTAATCCTCATAGGCTCAATTTGCTATTCAAATACGTGCTCGCTCCGAATGAAGAATTTACTAGTGGTCCAGGGGTTATTGTTGAAGCAGAGCAATCTGATGCGTTTGTGTTGCAACGAGCAGGCCTGCATCCTGTTCAATCAAAATACTGTTCCGTCCTCCAGTGTTGGCAACTGGGCAATTGTACGCAGCATAGATAAAGAGCAACAAAAAAGCCCGGGAGTTATCCCGAGCTTTTTTGTACATTAATTGGTAAATTTAATCTGTAGTGTATGGACAACACTCACAACATTCACAACAGGCACAACATCCTGTGCGTGAACAGCATTCTTCATCAGTCGCGGAACATACTTGGCGCTCTTGGTGCTCTTGTGACCATTGAAATGCATCGCTATCATTCCTGCTAAACAAATGTGTGACACCAACTTTGGCCTCAAGCTTTTGTGTAATTACAGGGCATGCTAAATCAACAACAAATTCGTTAACTTTTACGGTACAACCAAAATCATCAAACAGATATGCTCCTATCGTAATGTCGGTCTGTTTCTGTCCAACATTAAGATATCCATTGATGACCCGTGCAGCATCATAACTATCTGAAGAGCTCAAACCACATTTTTGTGCAGTAATTCGATGCACAAGCTCCTGCATTGCTTGATTGCCCCAAGCTTTACTCTCGGCAGAACGGTATCTAGGCTGTGCATTAGCTTCTTGTTCCACTGACTTACAAAGCATCCCATTGTTGTACTTATTTTTTATGAAGATATCGCACAACAAATCCACTATTTTTGAGTCAAGCTTTGTATGATCTATAAATGCTTCAAACGTATACTGCATAGCACTATTCGAAAGCCATTCCACATCATCAGAGAGTATAGTTATGCATTGCCGTTCTTTTAGACCGGTGATCATTACCATCCATAGTTCAAAAAGACCGTAAGATTCTTTCAGCTCTCCTGATTCTAAATCATACCATGAGCATGTTGCTTTGCTCATATTTTCAAGAGTGATCTTAAACTTAAGGTGAACTTGCTGACAAGGCTGAGCATCAGATGCAGCAACATCTCGTGCAGGTGATAACGCAGCTAAACAGTGGA
>CAZHJT010000024.1:0-1840 GCA_964533545.1 uncultured Pseudomonadota bacterium
AAAGTGGTACCGTCATATCTGATATATATTAGACATCAGACTTTCTTCCCACTCAAAAGAAGTTTACGACCCGAAGGCCTTCATCCTTCACGCGGCGTCGCTGCGTCAGGCTTTCGCCCATTGCGCAATATTCCTCACTGCTGCCTCCCGTAGGAGTTTGGACCGTGTCTCAGTTCCAATGTGACCGTTCACCCTCTCAGGCCGGTTAACCATCATCGCCTTGGTAGGCCTTTACCCTACCAAGTAGCTAATAGTCCGCAAGCCTATCTTCTGGCGATAGCATAAAGCCATCTTTCTCCCCGGAGGGACTTATGCAGTATTAACCTCAATTTCTCGACGGTATTCTCCACCAAAAGGCAAGTTCTCACGTGTTACTCACCCGTCCGCCGCTTTACTCATCTCCGAAGAGACTTTCGCGCTCGACTTGCATGTGTTAGGCACGCCGCCAGCGTTCATTCTGAGCCAGGATCAAACTCTCCACTTCAAAAATTGACGTAAGAATTTTTCTCACAAATTCGGTAGGTGTAACTTTTATGTATTTCCTATGCATTTCAAAGAATTTTCGTCTTTCTACGACTTTTTTGCGTTTCGCGTTTTGCGAAGCGCTCGTGTTCAAGACGAGGTAAATTATACCTCTATATACGCTTGTGTCAACACTTTTTTAAAACTTTTTAAAAAAAGATTTTTAAACACAAAAAATTCAACCTGTGTCATATTGTGGCCATTGCAAAAAAACCTCTCAATACGACGTCCTGATCAGCTTATTGCATTTATTAGGCAATAGCAAATCCGCCGAAAACAAACATACGCAACATTCATTATAATTTTGCCCTCACGTAAAAAAGGGCTCAAACTTTTATAAAAATTGCCTCTTTTTCCAGTTTTCTTTATAAATGCTGGGGCCAGGAATCTTTTGCCTCTAGCCACGATCGACCACCTATTGAGCCAAGTAGCTGGTATCAAAGGACCCTATGCCTTACTTGTGCTGCTTTATAGAGCGTCAATCTGTTGCTCACGGCAAGCCTCACTTTTAACTTGCGGCTTATTTAACAACTTTGTTATATAGGAACAAGTAACCACCCAAACAGGGTCGAAACCCGATTTAGCAGGCAATCAAGGGGGCCCGTCCAAACCTATACCTTTTATCATTACCTTATTAAGAAAGGAGCTTTACACACAAAAAACCCGGCCATGCGTGGCAAGATGGTGCTTGCACCATATATATATATGTATATGTATAGCGAAAACCCGTGTATGCCAACTTAATAACTCGAGTGCGTTTTCTATAACGCATCTCAAAGCGCACAAGATAAGACACTAAACTGTTATATAACAATATATAGAGGATCGACTTCATGAAAGCATTGTTAAAAATATGTATGATCTCTGTCGTAGCAGCAAATCTACACGCTGGATGCTCTGAACTTGTTAGCCCGTTCATTATATCGCCAAGGCTTGAGGAGACTGTCTCTACGCCAACTCCTATTATTATAGGAATGGCTATAGACAATAAGGGGCGCCTTATAAAGAAGGGACGCGTTTCGGTCTATGTGGACAAACACCTTACGGCTATCATTGAAACGAACGAATATGGCATATGGTCTTACGCCCTAGATAAGGATCATGCCTTATGCGATGGGTTCCACTCTATTGATGCAAGCATAAAGCCAAAGATCGGCAGCCTTATGTGGACACAATCAAGCTTGTTTTATGTTCAAGCAACGCATATACCCGCACAAGACGCTTGTGCCACAGCATACGGCCCATACTCAAGCATCAAGTACCCTTTTGATGGAAGCTACATTAATAATAAGAAACCGGTTATTGTCGGACAGCTGTT
>CAZHJT010000024.1:1850-17423 GCA_964533545.1 uncultured Pseudomonadota bacterium
TGCCGATCAAGCAGTCATCATTAAAATAAATGGGTTGCCTGAGGTAGTAGCTACATCTGACAAGAATGGTCTCTTTTTCTATCGTCCAGACTTATCGCATGGCTCATATACCGTCAAAGCTTACTGCTTATCTTGTGACACCGAAATCATCGCATCATTTGAAATCGATGTAACAGCACCTTACACCCCTATCATTACAACTCCACAAGAGGGAAGCCTTATAACCGATGGCGTAGTTGTTGTGAGCGGATATTCCCAGCCCTATGCAACCATAACCACTTTTCTTGATGCCGATACATTTGGCACAATAACGCATAGCGATGATCAAGGCTATTGGTCTACAAAATATAGTGTAGAGGATGGCTCACATGCTGTAACAGCACGCGCTACTGACCGAGCTGGTAACACAAGCACTATATCTCCAGCGACAACCTTCAGAGCTCAAGAAAGAATGAGCTAAAAAAACAGAACGTCCTGCATGCATAAAGATTTTTATACATGCAGGACGTCAACTATCAAATAAGAGAGTTCTTAACCAGCAAGCCCTCGCGCGCTGCCTATGCTTGGCAAGATATATTTAACATCATCATCGCCGAATCGTAGACCAAGACCAACAAACCCATTAGCATTACGCTTACTCACAAAGTCATCAGCACCAAATGTGATATACAGATTGCGCATGAAGAACATTCTGTTGAGCCACTTAAGATGAGGCCTGCGGTCATGCAGTCTATTCCATCCATTAATATCAAACACTTCAAATGTGGTTACCCAACGGAACTTGTCACTCTCAAATGGAATGTCATAATCGATCGCAACACCACCGGTATTCTCAAATAACCCTATGCGAAACGCAAGATCTTTGAATACTTTACCAAACTGCAAGCCAAACTTGACGGTGTTTCTAGTAAAGGTCTGAACTCGCTCACGTGGCGCGTTATCAGCATCGGCGATTGTCGGCTTAATCCACTTATCAGTAGGCAAGATATCCCCACAATCATCAAATCGTGTCTTGAGCGTTTCTCGTTCATCACGCCATCCTTTTTCTGAAGAAGCAAGCTGTACAAGATAGAAGTGATCTTCATTAGGATGAATACGCATATCAAAATAGAATTTCGAATCTTCGTGGCGATAATTCTCAGCAGGGCGATGCATTGTTTCACCATGAGCATCGAACACAATTTGGAGCGTATCAACTTTAGCAAAATAGTTCTTAAGCCCTTGTACTGCTACCTTAAGATCTCTATAGGTCTCTTCTTCATTAATCAATTTACCTAAAAGACCCTTGCCTTCATCGATTTTGGTTGCTACTGAAGTAATACTGGTGAATCCATCACGCGCTTGTAATGAAGCCTGTTCAATCGACTGCGCCGTTGTGGCAAGCGTGCCCGCTACTCTATTAAAGTCACGATCAAAAACATTGGCTATCTTCTCAATACCTTCTTGCACCGCTGGCAACACATCATTTTCTAGTTTTGTGGTTATAGCTTTAACATGTGTTCCTATTGCAAGTAATGCATCAATATGCTCTTCATTACGCGCAAATGACTTTTCTAAAGAGGTTGAAAAGGAGGCCAGACGCTCTGCGGTGATATTGATATTTTCCATGATGTTGCGCAACTGGTCTTGACCTGGACCATCACCCATGACACTTTTAAGCGAATCGGTAATCGATTCAACGTTCGATGCAATATGTCCAAATTTACGCATCAACTCATCGACTGAAACTGGTGCTATTGCAGGTTCACGCAACGTTTGTCCACTTTGCAACTTTAATAAATCGGGGTTTCCGGGCACCAGTTCGATAAATTTAGGCCCCAAAAGACCATCTTGACGCACCATACCATGCGCATCGTCATATAAATTAAAATCTTTTTTAACCATGACAACCGCTTGCGCCTGCTGAACATGATCTGCATAGAGATCAACGCTTTCTACCCAACCAACCGTAACCCCTGCTATTTTAACTTCAGCTTTACGGGTCAGCCCGGATACATCCTTAAAATACATCGTATATTCATTGTAACTGCTACGATCCAATCTAAATGCGCCTATCTTAAGACCCATATAGAGAAAAATAGCCAATGAACCTAATACAAATAAACCAACTAACGTTTCAGTTTTAGCATGCACTGTCGATCCTTTTGACCTCAAAGCCAATACAGTTTTTTTATCACGACGCTGTAGGCTGCATCATTCGCCGATGAAGGGTCTTCTTTTAGCGTTACAATCGCCAGTAATTTTTGCGTTGTTTTACCTACCATGCCATAAGATAATACAGAAAAAACTCTAGGTCCAAATTTTATATCTAACACACCTTTAACATATGTAGGTAAACTTGCCAACGGAATTCCGTACAATGGTGCACCTATTTTTTCCCATGCTTGTGTTAAGTTCAACTTTGGATCATAGGCATTAACTGTCTTCTCTACAAGGGCTTCATCCATTTCCTTTTCAAAATCAGTCTGTTTGTTCCCTATAATACGCTGTATCGAAGGAGACAACAACCACGCATTCATTTCTACTCCCGCAGACCACACGGTAAAAATATCAGCAAGCGCTATCCGTTTTTTATTCGCCGACGGTTCATAAAAAACGGCCGACTTAAATAGCGCAAACTCTTTTATACTCAAAAGTTGTGTACTGTCGTCAATAGGAGCATCCTGTTTTTTTAGAAATTCTTCAAGTCCTGCAAAAAGGCGTTGCGCGCCCACAAGAGCTCCAGTGGCTGTCAATAAGCCCTCAACTACGTTGCGATAATTTTTTTCTCCACTACTCTCCTGCTCACCTTTAAATTTTTTTTCTTTAAAGTCATACACCGCATTGATGTTAAGCTTTCCATCTTCACTGGTAATGCAGATATCTATAGCTCCGTTAATACCATCAGTTTTTTCGTTGAGCTCAAAGGTTTGCCATCTACCCAATACCGGCAATAAAAAACTAAGCATCTGTTTTTCTGCAGCATTGTTACTCTTTTTATTCGTGTCTTCTTTGTCTGGTTTTTTTCCAGCCAATTGGCTGAGCGCCACTTGAATACCACTGAATGCAAGCTGTGCAGCCTTCTCTTTCTCTATAGCAGCAGCGGCCAGCGGCACATAGACCGTTGTTTTACGCGCCAAGTAGGTCACGGCAGCGACAGCTGCTGACGCTATCATCAGCGTTAACAAAATCATATAACCGGGAGCAGCTGATCTCATCCGCGTAATCCTTTTCTGTTATTTTTTGGCTGTCTTTGATGACTGGTCGGCAGCCCCTGACGACACCTGTTTATGGGGAACCATATCAGGAATAATGGCGATATTATAGCTAAATGCCTGTTTATTTTTTGCTCCATTGGCGAGCTCTAATTCAATCTTTACGAGCACAGGCAACATCTGATTAGGTTCTCGCTTTTTACCATCATCACCAGCGCTATCAGAATCCCACGTCGTAATCGGCTTGGTATCCTTTTGAGACTGTTTTTCATCAGCTTTTGCTGCAGTATACAACGTCTTAAACTGGACAACGCCATCTATCACGGTATAAGCACGTGCTTTTTTTGCGTCATCACCTACTTGATCGAATGCAAGCTCCACCGATTCTTGTCTTGTTAAGGTATAGCGCTTGCCTACGTTCTTGCCAACGCTCTTGTCGGGCACCAGTTTATAGGTTACCCGTACCAAGCGAGGAGTACCGGCAGAACCCTGCCATTGCTGCAAGGGATTATTCGTAATAAAGGTAAGCAGCGTACAGATGTCATCCTGCTGCTCGCTAAAAAAAATTTTTTTCATGTCATGCACAAGCATGGCCCCTGCAATATCGCGCTCCAGTTGTCTTGTTGCTACAATGGCTTGCGTGTGCAGATCGATAACCTCGCCAACAACCCGAACACCGACTGAAACCTGTTGCATCGTTAAAAATAATATTCCCGTAAGCATGCTTGAAATAACGAGTGTTATTAAAACCTCAACCAGAATAAATCCTCGGTTTGTCATTGAGCAACTCCCGGTTGTTGTGTGGTCACCGTGGTAGTTGATGTTGGCGATGAGTCTGGCGTTGGTGACTTTGGTGCTTCTGGTTGTTTTGGTGATGAGGCTTTTTTGCTGTCATCGGCAGGTTTTTCTGCTTCTTTTTTAGCTTTTTTTGGTTGATATACGTAACCAACCAGCATATCTTGCCGCTTGCGTTTGCCATCATGCCAGCTTATCGTGACCTGCTGTTTATACATGTCATGGACAAATTCATCAAACGGCTCATGCGATTTTAACTTACTCTTTTTGTACTGCAACTCAGTTGGCGGGCGTGTAATTTTTTTGTTGCGGGTAAAAGCTTCTTTTTCAGATTTTTCGGTATCACTCGATGCAGCAGCAGATTCGATAAAAAAATTGCGCGCATGGAACATGCGCTCAAGCTGTTGCGTCATCGACATAACAGACCTGGTTACACTTGATTGCAGGGCAAAAATAGCAGCAAACATAACACCCATGATCGCCGTTGCTATCATGACCTCTACAAGCGTAAATCCTGATCTACTGTTGAAATTCATTGTACTCTTTAAATTGGGCCGAAAACGGATTCATAACCCAGCTGAATGAGCCGGCTTTACCACTACGTACTTTATCCTTTTTGTCGAGCATATTAATGATCACCGGTTGAGCAACACCATCAGCACTTATGAAAAACCAGATTTTTTTAGTGTTGCCACCGATAAAGCGAGACATTTCATCAATGCCATTAATCAAAAACTGTTTGATATCTATATTTTTTGGCAACGTCATCTCTGGACGCACAATAAAATTTTTGACCGGTTCAAAAACAGGCGTACCTTCGCTCGTGCGTTTATCACTAGCACGCAATACCCGGATAGTGGGTAGATCAAACTCAACTTTATGCTCAGTGTTGGTAATGATTGCCTGCTGCTGCGTAACACCAATCAGTTCGTTAAGCTGCACAAGCAGATTACGTCGCTCTTGGCGCGCATCAGCATGCCACAGCCGGGGGACTATGGTAGTCCCCACAACCGCGATGATTGCTAGTGCAATCATAATCTCGATTAAACTAATACCCGGCTTACAGTGCCCAGACATCTATTCTCTCATCTTTTGAAGCAGCTTTACCTTTTGGCCCATAGGAATATAGCTCAAATGGATGTTTTTGCCCTGGTGTTTTGGTGTATTGGAATTTATGTTTCCATGGGTCAACAAGCTTTTTCTCTTCTATATATGGCTCTGTCCAGTCTTTTGCCAAGTCTTCATTGGCAGGTTTTTTATACAGATCTTTTAAAGAATCTGGATAATCACCCAGTTTTATATTAAACATTTCGATAGCACTTTTGAGACCACGCAATGATTGTTTTGTCGTATCAGTTTTAGCGCCCGACAAAAAGCCTACAACGCGAGGCCCTATTACTGCTGCTAATAATCCCATAATCGCAATAACGATCATGATTTCCATAAGCGAGAACCCCTGACGTGGAGATCCTGATAGCCGTACCATACAAACTCCTTGCTTAAGCAGTAATACCTGTCATGTTGGACATTTCCACCATTGGAAGTGCTATAGACAGTACAATAAACCCTACAATAAGACCCATAACTACTAACATAATAGGTGAAATCCAAACCGACATGGTGTCAGTTAATTCACCTAACTCCTCTTCATAATTACGTGCGACCGTTAATAACATAGTATCCAAAGAGCCACTCTCTTCACCGGTACTAATCAAATAAATAGCAATCGGTGGGAAGATCTCTGTCTGCTTTAAATACTGCGCTATTTTACCCTGCTTGATAATCTTATCGCGCGCCTCATTAAGTGTATCAGCTAAAATACGATTGTTGATGATGCTGCACACGATATCAAGGGCTTGTGACAAATTTACACCACCTTCTAATAAGATACCCAATGTGTAGCAAAACTGTACAATCGCATTGGTACGCGCAAAATAGCCGACCAATGGCAATTTAAGCTTGAGCTTGTCCCATTGGCGTGCACCGGTGGCGGTTGATTTCCAATACAGAAATATGCCCACGAGCACTATGAGAATCAACAAGATAGCAAGATAGTGATTAAGTAATCCATCTGAAATCGATATTAAAATGCGTGTTGGTGTTGGTAATGCTTGCCCAGAGGCTGAAAAAGTACTGACTAAGTTTGGTACAACTCCTATTAACAAAAATATTACCACAACGATCGAAAGACCAAGCTGTATCATCGGATACTGTAATGCTGAGCTGATGCGTTTGCTCAGCTCCTGGCGCCGTTCCATATACAGCGTAAGACGATCAAGAATCGTTTCAAGTTTGCCGCTTGCTTCACCAGCACGAACGAGCTGTACATATATAGCGTCGAATGTACTTGGGTATTTTTTAAGTGCATCGGCAAATGATTGGCCCTCTTTAATATCATCTTTAATGCGCACCAGCATTGTTTTGAGCTTACCGGTAAATTGATCGGTCAATAACTCAAGCGACTGCAACAATGGAATGCCTGAACGTAACAATATCGTCAGTTGGCGTGTGAATAATATTTTATCTTTAATCGAGACGCTGCGTTGAAAGAGGCGAGAAAAGAAACTACCTCGCTCTTCTGTAGCGCTGGTAATAGTGATAGGGAAAAGACCTCGACTACTCAACTGCTCTTTAACGCGCAATGGAGATGGAGCATCAACATATCCAGTGACTTTTTTGCCATCTTTTGCCAAAGCCTGGTAAAAATACAACGCCATAGCTAGAGTCCTTTGTGTCTACTTGAACGAAAAACCGTTTTCATGGTAGTCTGATGGTACCAAATTAGGCAAAACATTCTACGACAAGAAAGTTTTTTATGAAAACTATCCATTACGGTATAAGTATGGTCATATGCCTAACTACAGTAACCATAGCGTATACACAAAATTTAAACTATGTACAAAAATTGAGTTCATCGCGCGAGTTTGCTCATCATGATCAGATTGATCTTTTATCAGCCCCCATTACCATGACGAGTGCTGGGATCAATAGTTTTTTAAGCAGTATCTATAATAATCCACGCTATGCACAAACCATACTGCCTCATAGTTTTTTGCATCTTACGCAGCTTCTGGAGCATGGACATACAACGCTTTTGTCGCGCTCATACGTACAATCAACGATACGTCTTTTTGCCAACAAAATGAAAGCCTGCCCTTATGTCAGCGCAAACGCGTTTAACAGCTTATTGAGCAGGTTACCAGATCTACTCAAACCATATTTTGCAAGACCGGAAACATATGCCATAGACAGGCTCAAAAAACGCATTAACAATATCTTATATGCTCAATTTCTTGAACAATTTACCACATTTAAACAGGATCCTGATTGCTTCTTTAAAGATCTGTCTCATGTTATTGCTCATGAAGTTGAAGCTGACAATGCCCAACAGGACATAATCTCATCGGAAGAGATGCGCAAAACTATACTCGTCTTTTTAGAGGTTGGCATCGCAAAGCTCATGTGGAATCCAACACAGACAAAAGATGCATGGACTACACTGAAATCGCTGTCAGACTCTATGACGGCACTCCTTGAAAACTCAATTCTTGCCGATGTCGATGATCTCAATGATCTGTTTGTCTCATTGGTAGAGCGCTACTGCTATTTTATCGATGTCAGTGCTACCGATTTACCGCTCGATTTTTACAATACCGTATCAAAAGAGATCGCCACGCTTTCTCTACCATTGCTAGAGCTTGAGGAACAAGAAGAATATATAGAACCGAAAAAGCAGCGCTTGTTGCGGAGCTTAGCCCATGGCCAAGCACGCTGCGCAGCCTATAATCACAAATCTAATGTTATACTCCCGGTACAATCTTGATGAGCTCTTTGACGATAGCTTCCATACTCTTTTCTGGGCTGTTGACGTCAAATTGAAACTTGAACTCACAAGCTTTGCCAAAGAAGAAGCCCTTTATTTGAAACAGCGGAAGCTTCCCTTGCACAAGATCTGCAGCTTGCACATCGAATGATACCTCAGTGATGTTAAAACCACCGCCAATAATAGCCCCTATCCCCTCCATCATATGAGCAAGCCCTTCAGCTCCTAATTTACCTGCATCAAGCCCTAACAATGCTGCCTCTTTTGCTGCAATGACGCCATATTGTAGCGGATCTGCTTCATTTATTTCGTTCACAACAAGAAGTGCCCCTTGAGCTGATTCATAAGCCGATTTTTTAGCCGCCCATTCAGAACCAAGCGCCACTACCTGACCACAATCATTAAATTTGGACAGAATAACATCGCCTGCTGCAACGATCGGATTTATAACCTCTTTCTGAAAGAGCGCGCCAAAATCAAGAAACCCTTTTTCAATATCTTTACCCAATTTAACAAAGGTCGTCTCTATCGGCTTTATAACCTCTTTCTCTATAGGTTTTATAACCTCTCTATTAATATCGTTTCCTAATTTCTCAAAGCTTTCTTTTGAAAAAGCTTTTTCTATCGGTTTTACAAAATCTCTGTTTATCAAATCGATAACACCCAAATAGCTAGGATGAAGAACAAACTGCCCATCTCCCCGGTCAGCAATTGTTATTGAAAAATCTCGGTGACCAGAGCTAGACCATGCTAGGCGAATCACCGGTTTGCCTCCACCCTGAACAAGGTGGCCGTTGATTTGAGTTGCAAGGCAGCCTTTAGCATTAACATTTACTTCTTGACCTGACGGAACCACGACAGTGTCTGAGCTGCACCCAGGATAATGAACATCAAACTGCCCATTATAAGGACTGTTATTGCGTATAGGCAGATACCAAGCAAAAGCAATGGTCGGCGTTACCAAAAAAGCTATAAGCATAGGTTGCAAAATATTGATTCTTATAATCTTCATACCTGTCTTTCAGCTTACAAGAACGTGTTACTCGCTACACAGACATCTTTAACTGCCACATGCACGTACAACGGCATCAAGTCTCGATTTTAATGAATTAAGATCTTGAAATGTGGACTGAACATTATCTTTAGCCTGCTTCAATGCTCTTCTATTGTTCGCCGTAAGCTCTGCTGAACTTAATGTTCTAACCTGTGTCTTTGCATACTCAATATCGCGACGCGCCTGTTCATTGATCGAACGCGCAGCATCCTTTAACAACTTCTCAATTTGATTCAGTGCACTTTGTTGCATTTTGCCTTTGATGTATATGTCTTTTGGATCATTGCCGATTTTCGCCTCAAGCTCTGCAGAAAAGAGATCAAACACATTGGCCTTCGTCAAGAATCGACATTCATCAAACCCTATATTTATCCGCGTTAATGATTTGATTGTTCCTAATTGCGGAATAATAAGCTGTACTTCACCGTCAACATAAAATTCCTGCTTTAAAAGATTTAAATTCACCCGCATAATAGGCGCATCATCGGCTGTGCCAAGAATCTTATCTTCACCAGCCCCTGTGAGCTTAAAGTACGGCGTGTCGATTTTGTCAAAGGTTGCAAGACCTTCAAGCCCGTCATTTGCTAGCCGCATCTTACAGCGTCCTTTTTTGCCAAAAAGATCAACGGCGAATCCAAGCGCCATACCACGTGGTATAGTCTTTACACCAATGGTGACATCCTGTTTGGGTGAATAACTACCATGAAAATCCGATATTTTTAGCAGCAACGTATCAATAAATGCCAATTGAGCAACAAGCTCCTTATTCCCCATAGACTCAAAAAAGCTCGCACAGAATGCAACCAACAACTCTGACCAGGTGATCACTTTTGTTGTTTTAAACTCAAGTGCCATATCGGTAAGACCAAGATCAACATTGACAGCCGCTTCCATTTCTAGATTAATAGAGTCAATCGTCTTTTTAAAACTATTGACAGCAGCACTGGCAACCTTTTCAGCTTCTTGCGCAGTTTTACCGCTAAATATTGGCTTGGATGCCAACTCTTTTTGCGCGTCCTTTACCGCTGAAAGTGAGCCGATCTGCTTGGTCAAATATTCTGCCTGATCAGTGAGTGATTTGCCGACAATCTTGATGCGCCCAGCACCACCAAGCTCTGAGGGGAGCGGCGATCCATATTTTTGCCCGGCGGTAACAGCTAGATTTGACAACTCCCAGCCTTTCAAGTCAAACGCATCATACCAAGTGCCCTTCATGAATGCTTGAATGGTAGCTTTATCCACTCCAAGCGTTATGGTTCCTTCTAGCCCTATCGGTTTATCTTTTTGCATTGGCGGACGCAAAAGCATGCCTGCGCTCACCGACATCTCTGGCTTCAATTTAATATCTATCGAAACTCTACTGAGCCTGAAAATTTCGTTCAGCCCTTTTTCACAGGTGGCTAGATCAGTTGCACATGCCTTCTTGGCATCCTCTTTGCATTTCGCTTTTTGTTCCGACGTGCTTCCAGCAACAGCATCACATGCGACTGTTTTCTCTTTCACGCAATCGAGCGATGCTTTTTTACATTTCTCTTGTGTTGTTAATCCGCCGGTATCCTGCATAATAGCTATTGAAATTTGACTTTTTTGAAGATCACTCCAATCGATCGATCCTGTTAAGTTAAACAGTTTACTTTCTTGCCCAAGTAGCTTGCCAACATCAGCAAGGCCGCCAGATAAGGGGACTTTGCCAGAGATATGAAGTCCTTTTGGCAAGTCTCCCGATACGGTAGTTCCTCCGCCAGTGCCTGCTGTACTCAACGTAGAAATGACTACTTTAGGAGATTCGAGATAAATCGTATTATAGGGCGAGCTATTGAGAGCAAAGGGAGCCAATTTTGCTAACGTAGTACGTTCTTCAAAATCGATAGTTAATATCATGCCTCCTTTGTTATCACCGGCATAGATAAACTTTAAGGTTCCTGGAACAACCACCCCAAAAGCATGAACTTTTCCTTTGAAAGAAAGTGCTCCCATTGAGGGGCCTGTTGATCCACGCGTCAAGCCGATACTCACATCAATATCGGTCAGCCTAATATCCTTTAACTCTGCAGGCATCGCAGGAATATCTTTAAACGGATAAAAACTAACTTCCTCTATAGCCGGCTTTTTTACTGTCTCTCCCTTTTTACCCGAAGCAGCTTCTTTTAATTCTGCTCGTACTTGCTCAACATCGGCACGACCCGTTGCTTGTGCTCGCGCCGTGCGCTGATCCGATTCACAACTACTCTCTTGGCTAGCACACTTGTTACGCGCTTGCGTGACGCATTCAGCAAGATCGGTCTTCTCTTTAAAGAGCTCTTCTGCAAGCTTCTCCCACGCGGTCCAAGCAGCATCCGCTTCACTTTCTTTGCCTGCAGCCGTCAGCGCAAGAGCTTGCGCCTCTTTTTCTTTCAATAGTTTTTCTTTTGCTTCAATCGCTTTCTTCTTTTCTGGTTCTGACGCAGCACAAACTTTCAACGCCTCCTGCCTACAGGTGAACCCTCTTTGTGAACATATACTCGTGCTGACAAGTTTTGCGGTCAGACTTAACCCATTTTTAGTGTCATCATCAGCACTGCCTTTAATTACACCAAACATTATTTTTAGCTCAAAATCACCAAATCGTTTAGAGCTTTCCAGATTAATTGATCGCGTTAAGGTGTTGAACTCTACTTTTAAATTGGTGAACTGTATTTGCTCATAGGTGAATTCAGGAATTAATCCAGACACTGCCAACCCATCATTTGATAACTCTATATTGATAGGTGATATACGTAGTGGCTGTAAGTCTTGCAAGGGTATGACGAGCGCTCCCTGTATAATAATGGAAGCCGTGCCGCTACTCAGCGTTGTTTCAACCGTTGGATTTTCGATAGTCCCAACATCTTTGATATATAAAGTCCCTGCTGTCAAGGTTCCTTGATAACCATCCCTACTGAAATTCATCTCAATTTCAGCTTCCCATGGATTGAGCGGAGCAGCTTCGGGTGCTGTTGAACTTTTTGTCGGTCGCTTAGAAACATATTTGGTAATAGCCTTCGGGTTGGCAGCCAAATCGGTACCGAGGAGATTAATCGTTGCAGTAAGCACGCCAGTCAACAGATCTTGGTCATAATAATTTGTCTTGATCAGCTTTTGCGCTGCTTTTATCACTATAAGATTATTAATTTTTAGTATAAGATTTTTTATCTTACTTTTACCTATTGAGGCATTGGCATGCCCTATTTGAGGAATGACATCTGCAAAGGTAAGATCCTGACATTCTGAAGTAGCTTGCAATGCTGGATCTTTACATTTTTCTTTCACGGTAGCCTGTACATTAATCAATGCATTAACACGCATGGTGGTAAGCGCAAGGCCAACTTCCGCATTGACACCAAAGATCTCTGCCTTTGCGATAATCAATATAGGTCTATCTTTTTGAAAAATAATATCGGTCGACTTGATCGTCATGTCGCCAAGATTTGGTATCGCTATTTTAGGCTGCTCTTTGTTGTCATAGACAAATGAGAAGATCATCTGATCAACATCACCTTTAGTTTCTTTAGATGCGGGAGTGGCACTACTTACTAAAGCAGGGTTAACACCTGCCGGGGTATTTACCGCAGGAACAAGCCCATTGGGCGTGAACTGCTTTAGATAGAGTTTACCCCGTTTGCCCAGCAGACTCCCCTCTCCTGTAAATGACACGGTCGTGCCAACTAAGGTCATCGAATATTTATCGATTATTAAAACACCCGCATTAACGGAGCGACCGGGTAATGAGCTAAATTTATAGCCATGCTCCTCATCGATCATGACAGGCTCTAAGGCAATATCACCAATAATAGGTAACTGTACGATGAGACCTTCTAATTTTTTAGGTGCTTTTGATTTGTCAACATAGTGCAGTTCTATCTCATCGAGATTGTCAAAACTGACATCGAGCTCAGCTACTTCCGGCATACCTTCAGGCTGCTCCTTTGCCACCTCTTCTGGCAATGGCGCTGCCTCTAATTCACTAAAATCGAAACCTGCATCTTCCCACTTAGACACAAAACCTACTGTTTCTTCAGGCTCTTCTTCGTCAGAGGTCTCTTCTTCTGCTTCTTCTTCAGGTTCTTCGGCAGGTTCTTCGGCAGGTTCTTCGGCAGGTTCTTCAGTTGGCTCTTCTTCAGCTGGTTCTTCTTCCGCAGCCGATTCTTCTGTAGGCTCTTCTTGAACCGCTTCTTCTTCCGCCGCTTCTGTTACCGTTTGATCTTCTGAAGTTGGTTCTTCTGCAACAACTTCCTCCTCTACCGGTTCTTCTTCAGCAGGCTCTTGTTCGGCCGGCTCTTCTGTCGGCTCAGTTTCATCTTCAGTCGATTCTTCTGGAGCCTCTTGCTCCACCGATTCAGCTGCTTCTACAGCAGGCTCTGGGTTAACTGCAGCAATAGATTGTTGAGCTGGTTGACTAGTAGCTTGAGCAGCTGTTGGCTGTGGCACAGGCTGAGGAGCCTGTTGTGCTGCAAAAAGCAGCCCCGCAACAGTTACGGCTCCCATAAAAAACGCTCTAACAAAAAGCTTCAACTTCATGCTAAGCTGCCCCCCTTAGACAAACACTCTTTCTGTAAGCGCACACGCCGTGAAAGCACGTACCCATGTTATCAGCAGGAAAACTCACACTTTTGCTTTTAACGCGATATGCCTTATTCTATGGAGATGCTCAGCAGAAACACAAGGGTTTATAAAAAACTGTCACATTTTTTACATTTTCACAGGAGAAATATTTTCATGAATAAAATTTATTCGACAGTGTCACTCGTGTTATTAACCATGACCATGCAATCGTTTTCGGGAAATTCTTTGGCAGAATTTGAAAGAGCTCATAATAAAGCTAACAAAGAATATCAAGATGCTGTTGCCGCAAAAGATCAAGCACGCAGAGAAGGCTATTATTTGCCTAACGCAAGACCTGCATCTGCTGCTTATCAACTTACACAAGATATAGATCGGCGAGTAGCTGATGCAAAATGGTGGTACGATAAAACGAAATATGATCTAGAACGAGCAAAACAAGCTCAAGAATGCATAGATGACGCTGCTATAGCGCGCGAACTCCAACAACAAGAATATGAAAAAACGAATCAGCTGCAGGTACAGCATGATGCTCCACCCTCATATGTTCAAGCGACAGCACATCAACGCAACAGTGTAGAATACAGGGTGGCAACAGCCAACGCTCTCATAGAAGAAATTAAACGCGAAGATTATAACGCAGCAAAAAGACTGATTCAAAAGCATTATAAAGAATATAACAGATGTTGGTGGTGTTCATAACACACCTTAATCACCCAAATACTGCTCAATCATGTCAGCCGCTTGCTCAGTCAGGCGGCTGACTTCGTTTGATGCTTCAGTAAAATTGGTCAGCACATAATCGGCCACATCGTCGCGATTATCAGGTCGACCAATGCCAAACCGTAAGCGCATAAAATCTTGCCCGCACTGTTCAATGAATGATTTTAAACCATTATGCCCGCGCGCAGAGCCTCCCGAGCGCATCTTTAAACTGCCAAAGGGTATTTCCATCTCATCATGCGCAACCAAGATATTTTCGACACCTATACCCTGTTTTTGCAAAAAAGGCATAACGCGACCTGAACTGTTCATAAAGGTCTGCGGTTTGATCAAGAGAACCTTTTTGCCGTTGATGACAACCTGCGCCGCTTGCATATTGTTCTGCTCTCGCCATTGCCCGCCAAAGCGTTCACACAGAACATCGACTACTTTGAACCCTATATTATGACGCGTGCGTTCATACTGGCGCCCAGGGTTACCCAGGCCAATAATTGCTTTGATAAGTGGTTTAGATTCGCTACTCATAAAATACAACCTAGTTTTTATAAAACTTCTTAAAATAAGGTACAGTCTATCATCTGTGCATCTCAATTGGTACCGGTAGCCCCATGTCATGTAAAATATAGGGTGAAATATCGGCAAGCTCATGCAGCGGTAATGATGCAGCAGCTGAGCATCCGTTTTTAGTCACCACTAAAAATGGCACAGGGTTTGCGGTATGGGCTGTTCGTGGTTGTTGCGTAACCTCATCAAACATATCTTCTGCGTTGCCATGGTCGGCTGTAATATAGAGCGTACCATTCTGCTGGGCAACGAACGCATCATACAACAAGCCCAGCTGGGCATCTAAACATTCTATCGCCCGTACAGTGGCTGCAAAATTACCCGAATGCCCAACCATATCAGCATTGGCATAATTAATAAGATAAAAATCATACGGTTGTTTGAGCGTAGCAAGAACAGCTTGCGTTATTGCTGGTGCCGACATAGCAGGGCTGTCTGCATAGGTGGCAACTTTTAATGACGGCACAAGAACGCGCGTTTCTCCCGAAACTGCCTGCTCACGCATACCATTAAAAAAGTAGGTAACATGGGCATACTTTTCAGTCTCTGCAATAACAAACATCCTTTTATGTGCGGCAGCAAGCGCGTCTTTAAATGTATGCTCGATTGGGCTACTCGGAAAAAGAATATCGGTAGCAAGTCCCTGCCCGTACGAAACGGGGGTCACAAAACAACTTAAAGAGAGAGGCTTTGTTGCAAAACCTGCACATGCGGGGTCGATCAAACTACGTGTTAGCTGCTCAATTCTTTCAGGTCTTATATTAAAACATATGACACCATCACCCGGATGTAGCGATGCATCAGAGCGCAAGAGTGTGGGTTCAAAAAATTCATCGGTTATT
>CAZHJT010000025.1:0-3693 GCA_964533545.1 uncultured Pseudomonadota bacterium
TCCTTTGAATCATTTGCGGCAATATAGCAGCAAGGGTATCGGCAGATCTTTGAGAAAATTGCATATCAACCGGGATAGCTGTTCCCTGCCGCAACATATTTTCTATAACCTGTGTCATAGGTGACAAGTTATTGGGGGCCATACCGCAAGTAGAATTTGCTATAAACAAAGCGCAGACAAGAGAATTTATAGCTATTTTTTTCATTATGGCCTTTTTTTATGATTGAATTGTGATCGACTAGGAAAGACTTTTTTATATAAATAATTCTGCCTAAAATTAAAAAAAAGTCTATAGCTGTATGTTTTTTCAGCTTTGCAGCGCTTAATGCTGGGACAGGATTTACGGATTTAAAAGACGTTAAGGATAGACTTTTCTTAAGCATGTCTTTGGTTATATTGCGGCCTGGATCCCCGTTTCCACGGGGATGACCCGAGGAGTGAATGCTTAGTGGAATGAACCGTAAGATACGCGCCTTTTAAATGCGTAAACCCTGGTGCTGGGAGTATTTTTATGGGAATGCCACCTTGGTTGCCTGGGGGGGCTGATTATGCACGTCTAGAGCGGCCCTGCGTACAAAACCGGCTCAAATTGCACTTATACCCAAATGCCCCTATACTAAGCGTTTGAGTTGCGCATAATGCGTCAAGAAGAGTGAAAGTATTCATAACGCATGCAGGTAAAAAACAAAATATATACACCACCCACGGAGGTTAGGGTTTTTCATGACCAAGTTATTACAGTCGACAACAGTTTCTACCGGGCTAGCGATATTTTCTATGCTTTTTGGAGCCGGGAACCTTATGTATCCTCTCCAAGTCGGTATGACATCGGGCGATAAGATAATCTGGGGCATTGGGTGTTTTATTTTAACTGCGGTTATTCTGCCGGTTATGGGCTTTGTGGGTATGATTCTCTTTAATGGTGATTACCAGAGCTTCTTCTATCGCCTTGGCAAACCGGTCGGCTCGGCTGCAATCTTTTTATGTATGCTTGTGATAGGGCCCTTGATTGCCATTCCACGTATTACCACCTTGTCTCACACGATGATTGCGCCATTTTTAGCAGGCACACCGCTTGGCACGATCACCTATTTCTCTTCATGCATCTTCGCATTGTTGTTCTTGGGTATAACCTTTTTAGTTACCCACCGTGAAAACCGCATCATGAGCGTATTGGGAAATATTATTAGCCCACTGCTGTTGCTTTCACTGGCAATTATTATCATCAAAGGGCTGTTGTTCCATGATGGTATAACCCATAGCGATGCATCTATTGTGTGCATTTGTAAAACTAATTTTATGTTAGGGTATGAGACCTTAGATTTGGTTGGTGCGTTATTCTTGTCATCGATCGTTTTAGGGTTGATAAAAACGAATGTTGATGCAATGATCGCCAACAGTCCGCGGTTATTGGCCTATGTAGCGCTGAAAGCGAGCATGATCGGCGTTGGTTTATTGTCGCTTGTGTATGTTGGCATGGCGTTGTTGGGTATGTACCATGGCTATGGTCTTGAGCATATCAACGCTGGTGAGCTTTTTAGAGCAATATCACACAGAGTATTGGGAACTTCAGGCGCTATTGTTATTGCAACGGCAGTACTGATGGCCTGCTTGTCGACCGCTATAGCGCTGAGCGCGGTGGTTGCTGAATATGTACAAAAAGAGTTACTCAATAAGCGCATCAGTTTTGTTGCGGCGCTTATTATGGTACTGGTTGCTTCGTTGCCTTTGTCGATTGCGGGGCTTACTGCAGTGCTCAAATTAACCGGCGGCCTTATCACCTATATTGGGTACCCGGTGCTGATTGTGCTTACGCTGGTGAACATGTTGTATAAACTCTTTGGTTTCCGTTGGGCTAAGCTGCCGGTTGCACTTACCTTTATAGCGGTGGTTTTGTTGCATCCTGACATGCAGGAGCATGCACAGAGACTTATACATGGTGTTTGCGGCTTGTAAGCCGTAGTACGTAAGATCATACGCGTAAAAATTAAAGCCCCAGCACGTAAAAATGCTGGGGCTTTTTGCTGTCTAAAAGAGTCTGCTCAAGCAGTTACGTTACAACCGTATTCAAAGCGCCCGGTTTTGCTACAGCTGGTGCAATTTCACTCAACGGCTTGTGCGTGTCGAGCATCGCTTGCATCGTTGGCGACAGGTGATAATGGTAGGTCGATGCCAGTACCGTTTCTTCATCGAGCAACTTGGTATATGGCAAGGCAACAAACACATTGTCTGATGCGCGCGCTACGTTGTCCGTTGCGCGAATGGTCAAGAATTTACCCGCAATCGGTTTTTGCAACGCATCACGAAATTCTTGCAATGTTCGCACGGGTAGCCCATTCACTTCATTGAGTGTAGAGCCTATAGCAATCGAGCGTGAGCGATAGAGTTGTGAGCTCGGGAATATGTGCGTGACGATGAGCGTAGGCTCCGTTTGGTGCTTTAATTCAGCAAACTTTGTAAGGCCAGACACGCTTTTTGATAGTCCCGCAATGTGGTTAAGCGTGAGTGGCATGACCACCATGCCGGCAGCAACTTCGTAATCGATCTCTTCATAGCCAGGATAGAATTTGCGTATAGCAGGCAGCTCCGCTTGGTTAAATTGAGCAGCAAGCTCTTTACGCTCACCATTGCGATAGACGACTAAATGGACCTGCTCACCAACCGACAGACGTGCGACATAGTCGACTATCGATATCTTATCTTCGCTCCATGGTACCTGCATTTCACCATAGCGATCGATAGGCAGATGATTGATTTCATACAGCATATCACCACGCTTAACGCCGGCCATCGACAAGGTACTTTTGTCTACCACTTCAACGACATAACAACCACCAGGCTCTGGGTTGCCCAGCAGTTCAGTCAAGCTTTCAGTTGCATTGTTAAACAGCACGCCCAAAAATGGTTTGCGTACCAGTTTCATGGTGCGCATGTCCGACAGGACATTTTTTAAATCATTGATGGGAATAATATAACCGACGTTCTGAGCATCGGGCACATTGGCGGTATTAATACCGATCACCTGACCTGATGCGTTGAGCAAAGGGCCGCCAGAGTTGCCGGGGTTAATTGGCGCGCTCATCTGTATCAATTGGCCTTCTCTGCCGCTAATAACACCACTGGTGCTTTTGAGCGATTGTTGCCCCAATGGGTAACCCAATGCCAACACTTCTTCAGAGCGTTTGATTGCGTCAGAATCGCCAAAAGAAAGATAAGGAATGGTGCCTAGGGCAGCGCGTATCGTTTTAAGACATTCCGGTTTGACGCGTAATAACGCCAAATCCCGTTCAGGGCTTACGCTTAACACGTCAACGTCAATGATCTGTTTGCCCAATGAAGGAATTTGGATCCATACGGTTGGTGCTTGATTGACTACATGAGCGTTGGTGATCAGATCGCCTTCGTCACTGATAAAAAAAGCGGTTCCTGTTGCAGAGTATTGATTAGGTGTTTTGTAGGGTTCAAGAAAATTAAATTCTAAAATTTGTGAAGAGACTTGTGCGACAGTGTCTTTTACGCGTTCTTGAATCGGGCGCCACAGCTCTGATTTGGTAACAATACGCTCGACAGGCTCAGTTTTGGCAGGCTGTTGGTCGGGGATTAGTGGTGTTGTTGTAGGCAGGCGATGGGTAAGTTCGTCAAGCTTGCGCTCTTGTCTGATCAGGATGAATGCTAGACCGGCACAGGCCAGCA
>CAZHJT010000025.1:3703-11989 GCA_964533545.1 uncultured Pseudomonadota bacterium
GTGATCCCACACACAAGGGCGAGTAAGATATTTTTTTTCATAGACAGTACCTTTTTTTATAAGCAGGCCTGCTCGTGGATGAGCAGGCCTGAGAGTTGTTTTGTGTGCTCGTTTAAAAGGGAAGCTCGTCTTTAAAAGGGGCTTCATCATTAAAAGCGATTTCGCCTGTTGCAGGCATTTCTGCCGGAGCCTTTTTCTTTGCAAGTGATTTTGCTGCCATTTTTGCTTTTAGATCACCAATTTGGTCAGCTATTTCTTTGTTGTTTTGTGCAAGTGACTCAAATCGTTCATCAACGGGCTCTTGCTCTGCAATGTCGGCAGATGCTCCAGAGCCTAGGAATACGACGCGGTCGGCAACGACAGAGTGCTTATTGCGTGTTTGGCCAGCCTGGTCTTCCCAAGTCTCAAATTTTAAGCGTCCTTCGATCAGCACCGAACGACCTTTTTGTAAATATTGACGGCAGCTTTCCGCTTGTGCTCCCCACACGTCGATATCGATGTAGCAGACTTCTTGTACCATTGCACCAGTCTGTCTGTTTTTAAACTGACGGTTGGTTGCAATGCCAAGACGGCATACTGCTTGTCCTGAAGTTAGTTGGCGATATTCAGGGTCTCTGGTGAGATTGCCTACTATAATAATGCGATTAAAACCGGCCATGGTGCAAATCCTTTCGATTGCATGTACAGAGAGAAAAATTTAGTAACACAATGCTTCAAATTCTTTGAGCTCTGCTTTGATCTGCAGCAGTTCACGGTTGAGCTTGTTGCTTTCATCACAGGCCTTTTCGTACCGTTTTTTTAATGAGACTAGAGTGTCTCGTTTATGCATGAGCGCAGTTTTTGATGCGCCTGATAGGCCTTGCTCATCGGCGAGCCATGCACGCATTGTTGTGGTGATGCTTTTTTGTGCGTCAAGTAATGCGTGTGTGCAGGTATCAAGGAGTCGGTGTAAACAGCTCTGTGATAGTTCGAGCATGTCGGCCATAAGGGTGGCACATTCCTCTTTGAGCGCGGCCGTTGATGCGGTGCGTTGTTTGCGTGGTTTTACCAATGCATCATCGCCAGCGGTTGCCATGTTGCCTACTATAATGAGTAACAATGCACCAAAAATGAGATAGTTATTTTTCATAGCGTAGCCCGTCCGTTGAGGTTCTGTTGGTGATACCATGTCGATACATAATGAAGATAGGAGCCTGCTGTCATGAAACTGGTGGCATAGAGCATCACGTAATAAAGAGCTCCCAGCGAGTAGTTGCACCAATAGCTGGTCACCAGCAACATAACGAACAGTACTTGGGCAACGGTCGTCAGCTTTGCCAGCCGCGTCGGTGCTATCGTCACCGAGCCATACCGTAGATAGAGCAGCATCACCGAGCTCACCAAAAGCAGCTCTTTGCTCACCATGAGCCACACAAACCAGGCAGGAATAACAGGATGCAGCTGCTCAACGTGTGATAAAGCAACCACGCAGGAGATGATGAGCAGCTTATCGGCGATCGGATCTAAGCATGCACCAAAGAGCGTTCTTTCATTACGCAAACGAGCAAGCATGCCGTCGAGCAGATCAGTAATTGCCGCTACAGCAAACAGTATAAGGACCTGTCCCCACAATCCGGCAGCAATTGCTGTTACCACAAAGGGTACTAATGCAATACGCATGAAGGTGATGCAGGTAGAGAGCGTTAGGATGCGCTCTGCGCGTGGCTGTATGAAAGATGGTCTGCTCATGAATATCCAACAGGTATCAATATATATATATAATCATAGATACTATAATAACAGCACACAGCTGTCTGGCAACTATGAGTTTGTAACGCTCCATAGCTTGACGCGCCATTTCTTTTTTTGCTTAAATCTGCTTGCACTACTATAGTGCGATGACCTTGAAAATCTTCCCGTTTCACTCATTAAGGAATATCCATGCGCAAAAGGATCTTGTTTGTAATGCTCTTGAGTATGCATTCTATCGGCTCTCTGTTGGCAACGTCAGCAGGGGTCTTAGACATAACATTTAATCCTCTAGGCGTACAGCCAGGCACGGTATCAACCACTATCGATGGCTCGCCATTGCAGGCTGTTTCTAATGGTGTTGCAATTCAAGCAGATGGTAAAATAGTTATCGTAGGCTTTTTAAAAGGTGATGGAGAATCTTTTACGTCAAAGTTTGCTGTTGCGCGTTTTAACACCAATGGCTCCTTGGATACGAGCTTTAACAATACCGGACCACAACCAGGCACCGTAACAACAACAATTGATAATGTTCTTAACTCATCCGGCTATGATGTGAAAATACAGCCTGTTGACCAGAAAATAGTTGTTTCAGGTTTGGTGACCGATTCTCTGGGCAATACAAAATGTGCCCTTGCGCGTTTTAATGTTAATGGAACCCTTGATACAACATTTAACCCTGCTCCTGGCGGAATACAGCCTGGTACGGTGTCAACGAAAATTAGTAACAGGTTCATGTCAAATGGTAATACCGCTTGTACGTTAGCATTACAGGCGAACGGAAAAATCGTGGTCACGGGTTTTTTTGATGATGCGTTTGGCTTGGCACGCTTTAATACCGACGGCACACTCGATACAACAACGTTTAACCCTGCCCCTGGCGGAATACAACCAGGCACCGTTACTACTACTATCGATACAACTGGTGCTGGGAGTGCATTTGATGTAGCCATACAGACAAATGGCAAAATAGTGGTATCGGGCGGTATAAATTATAACCTTGGCGCTCTTGCACGCTTTAACAGCGATGGCAGTCTGGATACAACGTTTAATGCAGGTGGTGCTTTGCCAGGCACTTTGACAACAACAATAGCAAATCTTAATGCCAGTATGTATGCTGTTGCACTTCAAGCGGATGGGAAGATAGTGATTTGTGGAGAGTCTTTTCCCTTTGGTAGTTTTGCTGCCATTGCACGCTTCAACACCAATGGTACGCTGGATACCACCTTTAACCCGAATGGTGTGCAGGCTGGCACGCTTGCATTGCCTACCATGAACAGCTTGCCGAATGCTTTTTTTTATTGGCTTACGATACAATCGAATGGGCAAATCGTTGCCGGCGGCGGGGTGTATGGACCAGGCCTCGCCCCAAATCTTTTTGGCGTGGCGCGGTTTAACACGAACGGAACCTTAGATGCTACATTTAATCCAAGTGGGACAGAGCCAGGGACCGCAACGACGACGGTGGACAATACTACCGGTGAGCAGGTTTGGATGGTTGCACTACAAGCAGATGGCAAAATAGTGGTGGCTGGGCAAGCTGCAGGGTTAAACAAATTTGCTGTGGCACGCTTTTTAGGAGCAGGTGCAATAACGGACGTTTGTGTATAGGTTGTTACGCAGTTAAGGCGTGTTACAGAATCTGGTAGATGGTTCCAGAGCCTAAACAGGTGGTGTCATCATAAAAGACGGCAAACTGGCCAGAAGCAATACCTTGATCTTGTGCCGCCAGAGTGACTTGTATCGTATCGTCATCATGGTAGACGAGCGTAGCCTCATGGAACATCGCGCCATGGCGTAACTTTATGCGGCAGGTTGTTTGTGTCGGTTTAACGTTGGCGATCCAGTTGCAATGATTGACGGTAAAATGTCTGCGATCTTTGTCAGTGTCATGGTACTGGCGTGATATGAACACCGTATTGCTGTTGATATCCTTTGCCACCACATACCAAGGGCCGCCTGCAAGACCAATGCCTTGACGTTGACCGATGGTATAGAACCAGAAACCTTTATGTTCGCCCACCTTGTTCCCCGTTTCATATTCGATCAATGCGCCCGGCTGCTCACCCAGATGATGCGCGATAAAATCACGAAAACTGATTTTTCCTAAAAAACAGATACCTTGGCTGTCTTTACGCTCTTTGTTAGGCAGATCGAAACGTTGTGCCTGTTCACGCACTTGCGCTTTGTTCAGATGCCCAATAGGGAATATAATCGTGCTGAGCTGCTCTTGTTTGAGGTACGAAAGAAAATAGGTTTGGTCTTTTATCGGATCAGGAGCGCATGCAAGGTGCGTAATGCCATTGCGGTCATACACCTGTGCATAATGACCTGAGGCAATCTTATCAAATTTTTCATGGTGGCGTGCAAGATAGTCACAGAAAAAGCCAAATTTGATACGACTGTTGCACAGCACGTCAGGGTTAGGTGTGTTGCCCTTTTTAACTTCGGCGATCGTATAGGTAACTACATGTTCCCAGTACTCTTTTTGCAGAGAAACGATCTCTAAGGGCACCTGTGCCTGGTCACACACTTGGCGTACGTAGGCAAGATCCTCCTCCCATGGGCAGGTTCCCATGAAAGCAAGTTCATCTTCAAGCCAGATTTTAAGATAAAACGCGGTTACGTCATGTCCTTGCTCTTGTAGTAAACGCAGAGCTACTGAACTATCGACACCGCCTGATACAAGCATAGCTATCTTCATAATAGAGCCAGTATACTACAAAACAAAGCATCTGCGAACGTTAAAGAATAGAGGGAGCCTGTTGAGTATCTTGCGCGATACCATTAGTAGCAGGAATGCTGTCTAGTTTCTTTTCTATCCAATCGGGCGATTCATCCGTTACGAGCCAAAGTGATTCGGCAAGAGAACGTGTATTCGGGTTAAAGCTGAAGGAGAGTCCTTTGAAGGAGTAATGCTGTAAAGCTTCCAGCGCTTTCATGATGCTTTCTCTGGTAAATGGTACATTCAGTTTTTGCGCCACATCTAAAAAGAGACTGGTACCAATATAGGATTCGAAAGAAAAGCGGTCATATCCCTTTTTTATACTGTCCATTGTTTTGCGATATTCTCGCGCTATGGGTAACTCACTGTTTGACGGATTGGGAACGGGTGAACTACATATAAAGCGTAAGCCATTCGATTCGATAAAATATTGAAATGGTTTTTCAGCGATAAAGGAGATGGCGAAGAAATATTTGTTTACGCATTGTTCGATTCCCATTTGCAAGACAAGCAGACGTCCTGCCTGCGCCGTTGAGAAAAAGCCGACAGCATCGGGCTGGTAACTCTTTATCTCTTTCACCTGTTGTTCAAAGTTGACTGTGCCGCGCGTATAGGCGAGATCTATCCATGAGGTGCCTTCTCTTTTTTTCAGTTCCGCATGCGCTGCCTCTGCTGCTCCTATGCCGTAAGAATCATTTTGGTAAAAAAAGGCGAATTTTTTAGCTCCTATCTTAGTTGTTAGGTATTCGAGCAAAAAATAGATCTCTTCATCGTAGGTTGGGCGTAGATGGATGACGCCTGGTGCTGTAGGAGTGCGAAAAATAGAGGCTCCGGTTACTGGGAAAAATACTGATATGGTATTATTTTTTACATAATCAAAATAGAAGCTTAATGTAGGGCTTCCGACAGGAAAGAGTATCAGGTCTATCGATTCTGCTAATAATTTTTGGATGTTTTGCAATGCTAAATTAGGTGAGTAGTCATCATTGTAGATATTACTTTTAACAAGGCGTCCCTGAATGCCGCCATTATTATTTTCAGCATTAATGCGGTTGATCATACCTTGTTTTATTTCATTACCAATATGTGGCACGCCATTGATAAGGGACATCGTAGAGCCAATATTGATCGGTGCAGCTACAGCTTTTTCGCTCTCTGTGCCGAGCGTAGGGGTCCCTGTTGTCAGATTAAGGCTGCCAGCTGTTGTAAAGTCCATTGAGTGTTCATTTCTTTGCCAGAATGATATAAGGCTTGAGCTCAAGGACTTTTTAAGCGTGATTAGAGCGTATGAATCTATGGCGGTCGTGACATCGGCTGAATCATTAGGAAAGATTGCAGGAAAGATGTTCCAATAAGAGGTCTCCAGATTCTGTTCTACAAATGAGAGGCCGAATACACCAGCAGGTTTGAAATATAAGTTATCGCTATTGATATCCACTTTCAAAGGGACGGGCTTCGTACTATTGCTTATGTTTTCTTTATTGAAAAAAACCAGAGGCTCTTTATTGTCAGGATTGAATAGCTCATAGATACCAGATTCGTCAACAATATCACCTTCGTCGAAATTTGACGATATCTTCATAAATTCTTGAGGCCTAGAATTGATAGAGACATAGATCGCTTTTGGCAATGAGCTAAAAAAGATATCGAGTTTTTTTTTAAGCGTAGCCAAATCAAAATATTGTGCGCGAATCTTTAATTCTCGGTTTAAAGCGAAATCGTTCCAGTGGTTGTTGAGCTCTTGTCGAGACCTAGTCATAAAACAATTATTTGGGTTGAGGTCTAGAAGTGCCATGATAAGGGTGAGCGTCTCTAAGGCATATGCCGATCCATTAATCGAGTACGCATTGAATAATAGGTAAATATCTTTGCGTAGTTTAAGCTTTTCATCGATTAACCCTTGCTTATTAAGCCATGCTAGAGTGCGAACGAGTCGATGGAAATGGCCACGCAAGCTACTGATAATAATGATCGAGCTGTTTTCAGGACATTGTATGCGAGAGGCGATCGTATTGATCTGATGAGTAGCTTTTTTTGTTTCAACCGTTTTTTCGAGCATCTCTGTGAAATACCCAACCGTAAAGAAATTATGAAGCCTATAGCCCCATGAATCGAGCAAAGAGATAAAGGTATTTGGCAGGTTTTTGTTATGAAATAGAGTAAAATCGGTGTTGCCCCATACTTTTGTTGCCGCTGGATATTCTGGCATGCCCGTTGCATAATCGGTCACTGTTTTTAACGTTATGGCATTGTTAAGAGTGCCTGTTAGCAAGCAACAAACAAAGAGTGATACTCTTTTCATGTGAACACCTACTCCTTCTTTTACATCACGAAATAGATATTGAAAATGATAACCATACCATGCAGTGCAATGATGAAAAGTTTGCGATACATAAGTTGTATGCCATGTACAAATTCGTCAAGCAGTAGAAACACGAAGGCGATAAAGATAGCAGCCAAGAAAATAAAGAACAGATAATCTGAGAGCATAAAATAGCCTACGGTTGGTGAAAGTCTATCGATAATGAAACGGAAGCTGATTAAGGCAGTAAGCCCTACCGTTGGCAAATAAAATTGTGAAGAGCCGCTGGTTGAAAAGCCGAACAAAGAAAGATAAAAGAAGGTAAGCATAGGGAAGATGATCGATATAATATAGCGATAACTGTCTCTTTTGATATCAATGAAAAAATCAATGCATGGGTCATCATTGGAGCGTTCATGATCGGTGTTTTCTACCGAATCGAAAGAAAGTATTCGGTAGCCATACCGAACGTATCTGTCGAGCATAGCCCAGCCAAAGGGTTCAGCATTCGCGATAATGTTAAAATACCGATGCTCTGATACGAGAATCGCCTCTTCCGGATTTAAAAACGTGTTGGAGAGTCTCAGAGACAGCTTATGCTCATCTAGAGGGAAATAGGTGTATGATAAAGGCGCTGAGAATTGGAGCCGTATTCTGTATTGTACTAACAGTTTTTTTTGTTCTAAGGAGATTGTCGGTACAGAGACAGATAATAAAGTTCCTCTATGAAAGCTGAACTTACCCAATGTTTCAAGGTTGATAATGCTTGGGTCGGCAAGGAACCACAAGGTGCCGACGATAACAAAATTATTATTAATAACATCGAACGCTTCATATTGTTCGATGGCAAGGCCGGTGAGAATTTTCGTATAAAAATCACCAAATTTGGCCAGCGATACAGGGTTGTAGTCTTTTAAGGCTACAAGAGGGTCGACCGGGTTAAAGTTGCGGAGTTTATGACGGTAGATACCGAATAGAATGATAATGCTCGCTGCAATAAGTATGAGCTGAAAGGGTATCGATACAAACTGTGTGAGATTTTTTTTTTGTGCAGGCATGATAAAAGACCTTTTTTGAGCCGTTGTTGGGTATAGTTATCTACCTACCATGCTCAAAAGAGGCTTGTCAATGATAATGAGGGCATGATGAGCGCAACGCAGAAATGCGCGATACGTAGGGCTCGCCAAGCGCTTGTTTCTTGAGAAATTCTCACGCTTTGTTACTGTAATAAAAAGCACGTATACCCTTTTTAACGCTAACAAAGGTTTTTTATGCACGAACAGGATCCTCGACCACAGACCAACCAAGTAGACACCGACAATGACGGTGTACAGACACATGAGGTCGCAACCCCTGAGCTTGATCAATGCCGCCAAGAAATGGCTCAGTGGAAAGAGCGATGCATGCGCATGACGGCGTCTTCCACGTGCACACCGCCGACACGCACGACGCGGTCGATGTCGGCGACGCGGCCGACGACAGCCGGCAGGGCGGCGTCACGGCCTTCCTGGCGTGGCTGCCGGAGGCGCTC
>CAZHJT010000025.1:11999-16844 GCA_964533545.1 uncultured Pseudomonadota bacterium
TGAAAATTACAAAAGACGCACAGAAAAGGAGCAATCCTCATGGATGCGCTCAAGCAAGATGATGACGTTGCGCGCGCTTTTGCCGGTGATCGATACCGTTGAATTAGCACTGCTTGATTGCACAAAGCGTGACCGTACTGCTGAAAATGAGTCTTTGATAGCGGGTATTCAGATGATGGGTGCCGCATTTCATAAGTTCTTAGAATCATCAGACGTGTCAGAAATCAAGCAGGTGACACAGTTTGACCCTCTGCTGCATGAAGCGATTGTACAGGTTGAATCTGATAAGCATCAATCGGGTGACATTGTTGCCGTACTACAAAAGGGATATCTGTTTGGCAAAGAGCATGAAGTGTTGAGGCCAGCAAAAGTAAGCGTTGCCAAATAAGGAGCTATTCAGATGCATACAATTTTACTTGGTTCCAGTTCAGCATCACGCAAGCAGCTGTTGATGGATGCGAAATTCTCCTTTCGGGTGATCGGCCATTCTGCCGATGAGACTGCGTGCGACTGGGGGCTTCCATTGCAGCAACTGGTTGAATCTATAGCGCTCAGCAAAATGGAGCATGTGGATATCAGGCCGGGCAAGACCGGTGGCTACTGTTTTGTCTTGACGGCAGATACGTTATCACAAGATAGTCAGGGTGTTATTAGTGGTAAACCGCTTGATCGTGAAGACGCTCGTCAAAAGCTCAAAGCGGCTCGCAACGGTATGTATACAGGTACAGCATTCTGCCTTGATCGGCGCGTATGGCACAATAACGCATGGCGCGTTGATAAGCGCATTGTTCGTTTTGTTGGGGCACAGTATAAATTTGTAGTGCCTGACGAATGGATTGAGACCTATCTTGATGCCTCGTTGGGTCTTAACGCATCGGGTGCCATTGCCATCGAAGGGTATGGCGGTCTTTTTTTGCAAGAAGTGCAGGGCTCTTATACAACGATCGTAGGGCTTCCGCTGTTTGAATTGCGCCAAGCATTGACCGAAATTGGATTTTTTTAAGGTAGCATGATGGATAAAATAAAGAAGTTGGAACATCAGAATATCGATTTAGTACCACTTGAACGCGGCAATCTTGATGAGCTGGTCAACAATTTTACCTTTCCTTGGGTTGGTGCAGAAAAAACGCGTGCCCGTTGGCAGGAGTGGTATGCACAGCATGAATCGGGCGAACGATTCGTCTGTTTGGTAAAAAAAGATAGTCGTATTGTTGGCTATGGATCACTGCTTGCAGAATCAGCCTACAAGCCTTTTGAAGAGGATGAGGTGTTTGAGATTGCTGATCTATGGATCGCCAAGCCGGAGCGAGAGCAGGGGCTTGCTACCTTACTCATAAGTTATTTTGAATCTATCGCTCAAGATGAAGAGGCTATGTACATCGGCATGGGTGTTCCACTCTATGCTTCTTATGCGGCTGCACAATGTTTGTGTGTCCGTCTGGGTTATCTGCCCGATGGCCAAGGCATGACCTATAAAGGAGTGCCGGTAGTGCCGGGCAAACAGTATCCCGTCGATGACGATTTACGTCTATGGTTTATTAAAGATCTTTCTGCTCAACAGGACGAAGAATAGGTTTTTTAAAAAAGGTCGCTCTTGAGCGGTTGCCATGAACAGCATGAGCTCAAGCGTCGGACGATGGCCCAGACCGCTTTCAGCAACGACTGTGAGCGCAGCTGGGCTACGGCAAAGGACGTGCAGCCTCGCTGGTAGCGGCAGCGGGCAGGCCCGAAGAGCGGCCTTACGCAGACCAAGAGGGCGCAGGTCATTTCTATAAACAGCCTACCAACACCCTTAAGCCTCATGAGCCTCTATGCGTCCTGAGTAACTGCTTAATGATGCGGTTATGAGGGCGACTAACTGATCAAACGTCAGACTCATGCCAGCTTTCTTGATGACAAAAGCGCAGTCGTAGGAGCTACTTAAAGGTTGTCGTTCGTGGAAAATTGCTTTGATGCGCCGACGAATTCTGTTTCTCTGTACGGCATTGCCCGTGCGTCGTGAAGTAACGATAAGGAGTTTTGGCTGCTCTGTGGCGCGATTGGCCAGCAGGATATCGAAGGCAGGGTGCCGCACAATTCGTCGAGCTTGACGAAAAAAGAGAGCGGCCTCCTGCGTATTGAAAGATTCTCTAGGCGCGAACTGCAAGGCGTTTTCTACCTTTAGCACGACGTCTGTTGATTATTTTTCTGCCATCATGGGTTGCCATGCGCGCGCGGAATCCGTGCTTACGATTACGTTTTTTACGGCTTTTTCTAAAGAAAGTAACTGACATACTGGTCCTATGGGTAGGTGGCTAGCGCCACGATACGATCGATTTTGTTTTCAATAAACTATGTTTAGTGTACGACTAAATCGTTTCTTTTTCAATCGGTTTTTATGAGATGCTCTATCAGGAGGGTTTCAGAGGCGTGAATGCTCGCTAATTGCTCTTGGAATGCGGCTTTTGGGTTGACAAACCGGGCTGTGGTCAGTAGCTTGATGCGGTCGAATACGTATATGTTACATCTTTATTAGAAGAAGGTATTTCTAATGATACGCGCACAGGCTAACAAACTCTCTTTGTACCTGCTTTTGGCAGCAACCTGTTTTGGTCAACTATCTGCGCATACCCCGCGCTGTACCAGTGACTGGCTGAAAGGGAAAAATGGTGCAATCTTGGCTCTTGCTGTTCTGTCTACGGCCGGTCTGATTGCAAAGCCGACAAAGGGTGACCATGCACTTTCGCCAGAACTGTTTTTTAAAGATCCTGTTACCTGGCTCAGAAATGCATTTGGCTGGTTTTCTAAGGCTCCAAAGATCACCAGTATCGATGAAACAACTGGGCTGCCGATCTACGGCAAGCATGGTCATGATGAACAAGGGTTGGTAGGCGTTGCCGAGCGGTTATCAAAGACATTGGCGCCATTTGCAGGGCTAGCGTTGCTTGTGAAAGCGCTTGATCCGCTCTGCTGGACCTTTGGTACTGTGAAAGATGCTCTTGTTCGTGATGGAGCGATTGCTGCATAACAAGAGATAGATTGCATCATCAAGCGAGACTATTTAAACTGGTGGCATAGCTGTTTTTAGCCTATGTCACCAGTTTTTTTGCACGAAACCAGTTCGCACCGAAAGGATCTGCTCTATGTCCAAAAAAGAACGATTAGATCTCTTACTTCAAGAGCGCATGCCTGAGCGCAGTAGACAGCAGATTCAGAGCTGGATTATGCAAGGCAAAGTGCGGGTTGATGGTCAGGTAGTTACTAAGGCGGGTACGCACATTGCCTCTGATATGCCTATTGAGGTCGATTCCTATGAGCCTCCCTATGTCAGTCGTGCGGGTTTTAAGCTTGAAAAAGCGCTTGCCGATTTTGGTATCAACGTCGCCGGATACACGGTGCTCGATGCCGGGCTTTCTACAGGTGGTTTTACCGACTGTTTATTGCAGAAGGGTGCGCGTAAGATCTATGGCGTTGATGTTGGTTATGGGCAGGCGCATGAGAAAATACGGGCCGATGAACGAGTCGTGGTCATGGAGCGCACGAACCTGCGTGAGCTGCGCACGGTAGGCGAGCTGGTTGATATGGTAACGTTGGATCTGTCATTTATATCGATTCTTAAGGTGATAGAGGCCGTACACGGCCTATTAAAGCCTGGTGGTATTCTGGTTACGCTCATTAAGCCGCAATTTGAAGCTGGCCGCCAAGATGTAGGCAAAGGCGGTATCGTCAAAGATCCTGCCGTGCATGAGCGTGTTATCGATGAGATAACGCGCGGCGTTTGTCAGCAGGGTTTTGTGTATAAAGGTTGCATACCATCACCTATTTTGGGCACAACGGGGAATAAAGAGTTTTTGGCTTACTTTGTGCGTAACGATTAAAAAAGCAGGTTTTTCTGGTGCTTTTTCATTTTTTTTGTTACAAACTATAGAGTCTTTTTGTAATGCGCCCGTAGCTCAACTGGATAGAGTATCAGACTTCGAATCTGAGGGTTGCAGGTTCGACCCCTGCCGGGCGCACCATGCTTCGCTTATCCGGGGCTACCGCCTCGGCAAGCTACGCATGGCTACGCCAGTCTACGTCTATCCGGGCCTTCCATCGTCGCTCTTTGAGCTATGCCGGACAAGACAGGCTCGGCAGACTACGCCGGGCGCGGCCAGTCTAATGAGTAATTTCTTAAAATATTTTAAGTTCGTAACATTTTGTGCCCGTAGCTCAGGTGGATAGAGCGGTAGACTCCGTAATCTGCCGTCAGTCCTGCGAAGCTTGCCAAGCCGGTAGGCGTGGATAAGCGTAGAAGGAAGGCCACGACGACCAATCTATTGGATGCATGTGTGATTGAGTATGTTAAGCGATGACATGTTTTTATGGATTCTGTTTGCTTGCTTTTTCTTATCTGGTAAGCTTTTTCAAATATTCGATGATTTCTGGTTTTGTGCCCGTAGCTCAGGTGGATAGAGCGGTAGATTCCTAATCTGCAGGCCACTGGTTCGAGTCCAGTCGGGCACAATAACTTTCTCATACTCTGTTTTAGTCCAGCGATAGCCCTACGAAGTTTTAACGAAGTAGGGTCGGGCACAATAAAAAATATGAAACAATTTCATTGTTGCTCACTCAAATAAAATGCTTGTTTTGTGATCACATGTCCGGTTATGATTTTGCATTGTGATAGCCGATTCATAAAAAATTTGAGGTAAAAGTAATGAAACTATTGCTGCGCGCAATGACTATTGTCTTACTGCCTACATTTTGTATGCAGACGATCAGCGCTCTTAAGCCTTCTCAGCAAGCGGTAAAAGCTAGGAGAGAAGATGGACCAGGAGTAGAGGAATCTAACAAAGAAAAAGTTACGGTGAAAATAACCAGTGA
>CAZHJT010000026.1:0-3817 GCA_964533545.1 uncultured Pseudomonadota bacterium
AGGTCGGCAACATGTTAATGCCATCAAAATTGGAGGTTATTCTGCGCTTGCCCTGCATACTGATGCACATTAATCGTATATTAGAAGAGGTACCCTCAGAATAAAAAAGCAGCGGGTTATTAAGATCAGCATTCCACCGTGGCGCCACATGCAGCGTTGGTGTTGCAACAATAGTCTGTTGATTGCTGCCATCATAATCGGCAATGATCACGTGCGTTTGCCGCTTCTTACCGGATTCGGTCACATCTTTACAGTAGGCTATCTTGCTGGCAAACGATGATTGGGTACCCGTTAACTCTGGCCATACGCCATCGGCCATCTCATGAGCCCACCCACGCACCAGCGCACCACGCTTGCGATACTTTTTGCCGTGTATCATATGCCCTGTCATTGCGTCATAGAGACGCCACTCAAAAGCGTTTGATGCTGACGTCAAAAATATGATTAATGTATACCCTTGTTGTGCAAAATCGGTGATCATTTTTCTTGTGCGCACTCGTTCAAGCATCAGTGTATCGACCGCAAACTGTCCACTAAATGCCAAATCTTTACTCATGCAGATAGCAAGCTCATGGAGCTCCGGTTCATTACCAACACCGACGACAAGCATTTTCAGCGGGGCATATGACACGGCGCTCACGCTCACCGCAACTGGCTGGGTAGATTCTGCCGGTTCTGTGCTTGCGACAACGGCAGGCACTCCAACACATAAAGCAAGTAACAAAAAACTTTTTCGAGCGATCACAACGGGTTCTCCTACTTATAGGTTAGCATAATCTCTTTTCCATACGAAGATCGCGGCATCTGCATATCCTTTAACGATGCTCGTACGCTCATATCAAACATCAAGATGCCAGATGGCTCTTTGATCGTGTAGGACTCAATGGCTCCTTGCCACGTAACACAGATGGTAACGACACACTGCGTGCCAGGAGCAACACCAAGCGGTGGTCGCCACGTACGAGCAACCTCTTGTTGAATCTGTTCTTGCATGATATACGCATCATATTCATCTCTATTCATGTAAAGAACATCAGGGTCAGCACCCTGCGCATCGACATCTATCTCGTGCGCTACGCTTGGCTCGATAGGCTCTACCGCTTGCTCAAGCTGTTCTGCTGGCGGTGTTGGCACTACCGGTTCTGGGATTTTTTTGGGTTCGGGTTCTGGCAATGGTTGTGCCTTTTGTTGCACCAGCTCTCGCTTCTTTTTAGCGACAGGCTCCGGCTTTTTCGCACACAGCTTCTGTGCCGATTTTTTTTTGACGGCATCTTTTTTTGCAGCCTTACTTTTCTTTATCTCTTGTGCTTTTTTTGCAGCAGCTTTTTTCTGTTGCGCTTCTTTCTGAGCGCGCTCGTGTGCCTGTTTTTTGGCGCGTGCTGCAGCCAGAGACGTCTCTTTCTGTTTTTTTTGACGCGCGACACGTGCTGCCTCTTGCGCTGCTGTTTTGGCATCTCGAGCAGCGGAAGCTGTGCCGACACGACGTTGCGCTACTGCAAGCTTCGGTTTTTGTTTGTAGAATGGCAGAACGACAACACGCTGACCGCTGCGCGGCTTCTGCGTCGTTACCGTAAAGGAATGCTTTGCCGATCGCCCATAGCCCACAAAAAGCAGCCCCATCAAGCACAGATGTGCTGCCACTATGATACCTATAATACGTGACAATAATCGTTTTTTAGCTTTGTTTTGTTGCCAAAGCCACATATGAGATGCCTCCTACAACCTTGATGTTATCAACCAGTTCAAGCACCTTACCATACGAAACTGTTTCATCTGCCTGGACAAAGACGGTGCTGTCAGTATCACCTGCTGCCTGCTTTTTTATCAATGCGATCAACGCATCGCTTGCTGGTACTGACTGCCCATTAAAAAACAGGCTACCCTGCTTATCTATCGTAACGATCATCTCTTGCTTTGCGCCTGCATCTTCACGCGATTGGCCTTTGGGCAACGTCACTCGAATTGAGTTGTTCATAATCGGCGCGGTGACCATAAAGATAATCAATAAGGTCAATGCCGTGTCTATCAAAGGGGTCAGCGAAATCTCGGCAATCGTTTTTCGCGCGCGGCGTCGACCTGTACGTACCATAACTGCCCCTTACCAGAAAAAGAGTTTTTGAACGACAAAATTAAATCTGTCGGCCAGTGCCATCAGACTGCTACCAAAGCGTGCTATCTGCAACGATAGATAATGGAACATAATAAGTGCGGGGATTGCAACCATAAGTCCCGCCAAGGTGGTCATCAATGCTTCGGCAAGCCCTGGAGCAACGGTCATTATATCGGCCGACTGCTTTTCGCTAATACTCATAAATGAATGCACGAGTCCCCATACGGTACCAAAGAGTCCCAATAATGGAGCAACTGCTGCACTTGCCGATAGAAATGCGAGCCCGGACTCTTCATATTCCATCATATCATCAACAACCTGTTGTAACGTCTGCTCAATAAGATTCCATTGGTGTTGTGACATCGGGCGATTATTCTGGGCACGATTGTGTTCAAGAATCAATTTTAGAAAGGTAAGATTTTTTGCCAAAAAATAGCCCGGCGCTGTCTGTGCATGTGATGCTGCCAATGACAACAATTTTTCCGTGCTTTCTGTCTGCTTGAGATGAGCCAGCGCTGACTCCATCTGCTTTTTTTTCGCGCGCAGCGCAATCAGTTTATAAAAAAAGATCGTCCAGCAGATAACAGACATGCCGAGCAAGAGCAGCATAACGAACTTGCTGACCGCGTCAGACTGTTTTATAAGCTGCCATAGTGCATTGCCGGTAAAGAAACTGATCATCGCGCAACTCCTTGATTATCTAAATTCACTCGTGTAACGACACTTAGTCTATTCAGTTTAGTTGGAATTTTCTACAGACATGCTTTTTTTCTTACTAATGCGTACCATCATGATCTATTTATTTTTCCAACCAATTGTATGCATACTGAAAATTGAACAGTCCCTTTTTCCCTAAATCAAGGAGTGTCGCGATGAAACATCCCGTCTATTTTTATTGCATGCTTGCTGTGTGCTGCGTTTTTGTCGGCAGCAAATTTTTAACACGTGCATCTGAGCAGGGCCAAGGAGGCTACCCCATCCTTAAAACACCTGCGCAAGAAGAAGCAGAAGAGTTTAAACGCGTACTAAAGGAAAGCGAGATAACTGCAAAGCAAGATGAAGAGCGCCGGGCAAAATTATCTCAAGAGCTAGGTACACCTAAACAAGAAACTCAAACAGCTTCTGCGTCAGAGAGGGCAACATCTCATACAGATTACGATCCTACAAACGCAGGCGCTCGAGCACTTGGACTCCCAGGATCTGGCGCTCAACCCACTGCTTATCCAACCTCACATGCTCAACCAACCCCTACACCAACGCCCACTCCTACTCAGCCGCAATACGAGTACTTTGAAAACCCTCCAAAGCGTAAAGACCTTCCATCTGCCCCTACTACTCAAGCAAATACCCCCGCCTATCCACAAACGTCCGCTCAACAGTATCCAACCTCACATGCTCAAGCAACCGCACAACCAACACAAGCTGCTGCTCAAGCAGCTACAGCAGCACAACCTTATTTTTGGCAATATTATTGGCAAATGGTCGCAGCCAAAGCAACCGCACTTCAAAACTACCTAGCCGGACAATTGGCAGCATTACGCACTCGCTTCGGCTTGTAAATCGCAGCTAGCTCTAGAAAACTCTCCAGGACCCTCAGCAATGGGGGTCCTTTTGTATGCCCACACCCGGCAAGCAATACTTCCTACCTCCAGGGCTTACGCATTTAAAAGATGGTCAGGATAGGGTTTTCTTGAACATGTCTTTGGT
>CAZHJT010000026.1:3827-8181 GCA_964533545.1 uncultured Pseudomonadota bacterium
AACAAAATGCCCTACCCTGGAAAGTAAGACCGGGCCTTGAGAAATTCTCTTCGTAGGTCCATGTCTAGAAAAAGCTGCTGCTTGTTGCGGATCTAAAAAAAGGGTTTCTCATGAAAAAATTCGTTTCTCAAACGTTTGTGCTGGTCATGCTATGCTCTTTGTCATGCGCCGTCGGTTCAGACTACTGGTCGCGGATGCCAACAGAAGGAGAAGGTGACTGGGCTCCAAAAGAAGCTGAGCTTACAAAAACTCTTGAAGGATTGCAGGAACAGGAGGAAGCGTTACGGGTAAAAATCGCTGAAAACCCTGCAATAAGCGAAGAATCGAGGGGAGAATCCCTAGCACGTATACTCACTGAAGAATCAGCAAAACTTGAAGCAGCGCGACAAGAAGCAGCAGCAAGGCGAGAATCGGCTGAAACAGAAGAGCTTGAACAAGTCTTAAAAATATCCCGGGAACAGGCAGAACTCGAACAAAAACAACGCGCTGAACGCGAAGCACAAGAGAAAGAAGCTCAGGAGAGAGCGATAGCCGAACAACAAGCTCTTAAAGCTCAGCGCGAACAAAAGCTCAAAGAAGAGCAAGAAAAACTAGCGCAAGAGCGGTTGCAAGCGCAGCAGCTACAGGCTGAAAAAGAGCGAGCGCAAAAGCAACAGGAAAAGCTAGCAGCCATAACCTGGCAAAAATCATCGAAGCCGACAGGGTTAGTAAGCCCATTGCAAACCCTCTTTGCACCACAACCTAAAACTCCTGCACAGACTAAAACTCCTGCTCTGTCCCCTGAAGAAGCCGAAATGGCCGCGATTAACGCTGAGATTGCTCGTGCCGAAGAGGCTGCTTACCAGCAAAAACTAAAAGATGCTGCTCCATTTTTTGCAGCATACGAACAAGCAATATCACCCTATAACAAGCTACGCATACGTATTGTACGCCCTGAGATCATAGAGCAAAAAGAGCTTGAATGTGGCTACTATTCAGCAATTAACGGTGCGCTTCTTTATAACGCATTTCGCAGCCGCAAACAAGGAGCCCTCGAGATCATTCTGAACATGCTCAATAACCCAAAGAAAATAGGACGATTACTCAACCAAGCGCAAAACAAGCTCTCCGGCTGCCCGAAAACACTTGAAGCATCAGATATTATCTCAATCTTAAATCTCTATAATATCGAGCTCGGCTCAGGCGCTTACAGCATGTATTACGACCAGTTACCCGATAGCCTGCGCAAGCTTGATGCATCGAACAAAGATATTATTACGGTGTTGCAAAAATTAAACACGCAAAAAGGCTTTACGCATATCTTCTTCTTGCGCAAAGCGGGCGCGCATGAAGGCCAGTCAAGCCTTGGCCACTGGATTTCTGTTGTAGCGCATAATGTTGATAACAAACGGGTAGATCTGTATGTGCTCGATTCGCAATATCCGCAAGGAGACGAGGCGACCTACAAAAACACCCGCTTTAACCACGACACAATGTGGCAAGCCTTGGCTATATTACTGCATCAGGAAAACTTAGCCGCACAAGCAGCTCAGGAGCGACTCAATGCTCCTGCAGCCGTCTAAGCCGTCGATGATGTTGATTAACCAAGAATACGCTTAAGGAGCTCCTGCTTGTCGACAATGCCCAGCTCAACCTGCAGCTGATAGGCACGATCAAGCAATTTACCCAGTTCTGGACCGGGCGAGACTGTATCCAAAAGATCTCGCCCTTTGAGTATCGGCTCCTCTGGCGCATGAATCACCTGAGCTTTAGCGGCTTGTATTCTAAACTGTTCTATGTCCGGACATGATTTCAACGGTGCTGCACCAGCAGCGTTACGCCCACACGCATCGGCACACGCAAGATCGGCAAGCAGTGCAAGGGTTGCTTGTGGATAGAGCGCATGAGCAAGCCGTTTGTAAGCGGGTGGCTTTGCGCCATTGCACACGAACTGCCCCGGCGCCATGTGATGCCTGACGAGCAATGCAACAAGCTCTATCAACTCTTTATTGCGCATGATGCGACTCAAAAGTCGTTTTGTTAAGGGCACCCCTGCCGTTTCATGCCCATAACTGGTAATCGAACCGTCGCTGGCGCGCACGGTGGTGCTTACCTTGCCCAGATCATGACACAATGCGGCATATCTGAGCGCAAGTGTTGTCTGCATATCCTCATATGAGTAGGCAACAGCAGCATCGAGGGCCTGTAAACTATGCGTAAAAACATCCCCTTCTGGATGCCAATACGGATCTTGCTCGACACCATGCGTAGCTGCCAATTCTGGCAACACTGCCTCTATGCGCCCAATTGCAGCCAACCATGCAATGCCCGATGATGGTTGAGCCGAACGCAACAACAGTTTTTGAAACTCCACCTCGATACGTTCGACTGAAATGCTCGTGATATCCATGGTCGCGCATATACGATTAAGCTCATCATCGGGGTGCATACCAAAGCGACCAATAAACTGCATCACCCGATAAAAACGCAATGGATCTTCAACAAATAATGCTGGATCGGTACAACGTAATAGTTTTCGTTTAAGATCTTCAAAGCCATTAAAAGGATCGATCAATTCATACGTAACAAGGTCTATACCCATTGCGTTAATAGTCAAATCACGTCGCATGAAAGCTCGCGTCAAACTCATGTGAGGATCAACAATCACCGTTGGCTTACGCCCTGAACTATCAGAACGGGGCAGCGACCAATCGACATCAAAACCATCGATACGAAAGACACCAAATGATTTGCCTACCATAAAAAGCATGCCGAATCGTGCAAGAGTTTCCTGCACTGCCTCTGCCGACAATCCATGAATTTCAATATCTAAATCTTTACACTGGTTGCCTAAAAGAAGATCGCGAACACCCCCACCGACCAATAAAACTCGCCCACCCTGCATAGAAAGCGTCTGAATAATAGTCATTATGCCAGGGTGCAATGACAACTCTTGCATCAATGCACTTTGAACAGTCACACTAATTTTTGTAAAATTCATATCAGTCACTTTCTCATTCTACATTCGTATACAAAAGGTGCTTCATGAAACATGTTACAAAAATAATAGTAGTTTGTACCGGTACTCTTGTGTGGGCGACAGGATCTATCTACGCAGGGCCAACGGCACGATTGCGCCAAATCTTTTCACGAAGTTCTCAAACCCCTGCACAAACGATGACACAAGAATACGCGATCAAAGGATCAGGCGGCATCACGATTACCAATCCGTACGGTTCTGTTACCATCAAAAAAGAGTGGGGGCAAGATAAGGTTGCACTTTCCACCATAACGCAGTGTGGCACAAACCAAGAAATGGCCAATATGACCAGCGTGCAAGAGCAGCAATTAGCAAATGGTGATCTTGTATTAACGATCGCCTGTCCACACGCTGACAAAAAAACGATCGTCAATGTAGAACTTATTGTGCCTGAAAAAAGAGAGTTAAAAGTCTGTACCGCCACCGGCGCTATCACCGTTGAAAATATTCAGGCAGGTATTTCGGCTACCACAAAAGAAGGTTCTATTCAGCTACGCGGCATACGTGGCACTATCGTTGCAAAGACCGAAAAGAATGGTTCCATCACCATCGACAAAGCGCGAGGCAACATAAAGGCTACTACGAGCAAAGGCGATATTACGTTACTCAATACTACCGAAAGTGTTCTGGCCTCTACAGGTAAAGGATCGGTTGAACTGACCTGTCAAACATTGCCTGCTACCGGCAAGCTCAACGTGCATGCACAAGGCGGCAAAGTTCTTGTTAAATTGCCGCATGAAGTCAATGCTGATCTGGTGGCCAAAACAAAACATGGCGCAGTAATTTGTGATCATTTTGTCACCATTAAACCATTCACCACGCAATGGAACAAACAGGCATGGCGCCACTTAAAGCATGAAATCTGCGGCACGCTCGGCACCGGTGAAGCGCTTATTTCTATTCACAACGATCGTGGCAGCATCAAGATTGGTAAATACGCGTAACAGCACTACTACCATGTGAGTCTTATCATAAGTTCATCCTCTGTTTATACTGAGCGCGACATAACTCACTATAAACAGAGGATTTTCATGCACGCATTATATCTATGTATCGCACTATCGACAGCAACAACGTTGACCACTATGGCAAGCGAAACGGGTACCTATTCCGATGAGACACGCACCATCAAATGCACAAAAACAATATCTCCAACCAAAACAACCACCACCTATCGACATACGATAAAACCTCACGGCAAAAGCACATACGTATTCCGTACTGAATACCCATCTGGAGAAGTAACATATAGCGGCACGAAGAGACAAAGCGGAGATCATGACTCCGAACCGCTTGAAAATCCTGGATTAGCCTTTAGTTCTTGCCAAACAACAT
>CAZHJT010000026.1:8191-16144 GCA_964533545.1 uncultured Pseudomonadota bacterium
AGTCACTCTCTATCTCTTTCATAAGTCTTATATCATGCATGACCGTAGCAAGCGACCATACGCTGCAGGCGAACGGCAAAACTCATACACTGGAGTTCGGTTCTTTAAGGCGCGAGGAAAAAATAGTTCCTGAGTATACTAACCCCGAAAACGGCTTTATAACTCCTGAACGCACAACAGTAGCGTACACCTATTATCAGAGAGCAAGCGTATTAAGAGTTGTGCATCGCAACACTCCGCATAACAGCTCAAACCCGGCATGGTATACTGGATATAATCAGGATCGTCATGGCAAAAACGAAACTCAGCTTGGCGAGCTAACATTTCTTAACGATGCTGAGCGATGGTTCGGATATTACGATCTTTTCTGGAAATACTTAGAAAATAATAAACAGATACCTCAAGATTGGAAGTAAAATGAGAGAACAATCAGGGACGGAGCGCTTTATTATGCCACTCTCACTACGTACAGCTATTTTTTGTGTAATTTTTATATGCTCTTTTTCAACAATAATCCGCACAAGCGATTCACGCTATAACAGATCTCATCGTGATCGTATAGTGCGTGTTATCGAACGAACTCCTGAATATGTTGATATCACCTACCAATATTGGTGGGATCCCAACACAACCTACTTTGCTTCAAAACGTTTTTATTATGGCGATATTTTCAAGTCAGAATATATAAGTTATAGCACAAACTCCCAGGGTGCTCTTATGCCACAAGCTGTTCCTATTAAGCCGTTTTTGCATGAACCTAACGATGCTGAACCGTTTCGACAAGCAGAACGGCTTTGGAAATCCCGTGAACCATCTACGATGTGGACTATACTCCAAAAGAAAGTAAAAGAAATAACAGGTGTAATTCTATGAAAACATCAAAACACATACAGCTTCTTGTCCTCGTCGCGCTCTGTATCTCATCATCGGCAGCATACGCAATCCCCCAAGCTATGCGCGACCTAGGCTTCGTCTACCTGCACGAAGTTGACCCGACCATTATCACCTCATTGCGCTACTACAGCTCTGAAAATTTTGTTGGTGCACCGGTCGATGGGTATCATAAAAATGTCGTCATTATGACAAAGCAAGCAGCAGAAGCACTCAAACGTGTGCAAGATGCTGTACGCAAAGATGGCTACAGCCTTGTAGTCTACGATGCCTACCGCCCACAACAAGCGGTCAATCATTTTATGCGCTGGAGCGAAGAGATACAGGATCAAGCAAAAAAATCTGAGTATTACCCACGCATTAATAAAGCGGATGTATTCGATCTAGGGTATGTTGCACGGCGCTCTGGCCACAGCAGAGGGAGCACCGTAGATCTCACCATCATTAAGCTTGATCAAAAGCTGCATGCGATTACGAAAAAAAAGCGTCAATTGTTAGACGGCTATACGATTGAGCTGCTTGATGATGGCACGGTCGACATGGGTTCATCATTCGATCTCTTTGATCTTGTGTCCCATGGCAACAATGACCTTATTTCTGCTGACTATAAAGCATTGAGAGACTATTTAAAAAACGTCATGGTAGCTCATGGTTTTAAACCAATTCCGGACGAATGGTGGCATTTTACATTAAAAAACGAGCCATTTCCTGCCCATCTTGATACGAGCTATTTTAATTTTCCCGTAGAGTAACGTTGACCTGCAATCGAAGAATCCTGTGATTATTAACTAACGCACCTTGATAAACAGTAGTTAATTAGATATTCTTTGTCAGCTAGCACTCTACAATGAGGTAGCTTAAAAAAGGTATTAGACTACTTAACAAGGTTGGTTGAATACACTTACTTACTGGGGAGAGGGTCATTCGGACTCTCTCCTTTTTTGATTACCCAAGAACCATAAAAACCACACTGTAGAATTACGGATAATGTCATTACGCCTGACGCGCTTGCAAGGAGCTGAAGCTCATTACGCCGTCACGGCACAAACCATACTGGATCTAACACAACGATCAGCCGAATTGTTTGAGCTGGCAGAAGTTGGTGAAAAACGCCAGCTCATTAAATTGTTATTCTCCACCATGCACATTGCCGGCAAAACGGTCGTCTACAGCGTACAAAAACCCTTTGATCTACTTATTGTGTGCGCCGAAACACAACATGCCGAGCATTAAGTATTGGAAACACCCAAAATAACCTGAAAACCCTCTAGAACCCCCTCCATTTGACTTTAGCCGATCACAAGGTATAATTACCCATAGAAACAATTACTCTTTTCTGTAGCCCATAGGATTTCTATGAAAACACTCAATTTGTTATTACAGCGCATAGTTATTACATTATCGTTCATGCCTGTAATTGTAGCCGCTATGCAGACAGATATTACATTCGCTGACCATTTGATCGCACAAGCATTTAAGGAATCTGCTGACGATGCATCCCGTTTAAATTCTTTGGCAGATCTGTATGTAGGCGTTACTCATAGTGAATATGTTGCATTTTTTCAACACGCTAATCCTACTGCAACGCCAAAAGAAGCACACGAGTTTATACAAAAGTTTATTGCTTATAAAAAAGAATATCTTGATCGCAGCAAAAAGGTAATCAACGTTTTACAATCTCTTAAAGAAAAGGTTGAAAATGAAGGTAAAGAGATTGTAAAAGTAGCACCATTTGCGTGGCAGATTGATAAACAAGAGCAAGAAAAACAAAATAAAGAAATAGAAAAAGCTCTCTCCGAACCAAACAATGAGTACGCCAAGCGCCTGGTGGCAGAAATTTTTAAAAATAATGCAGACAGTAGACTTCGCATGAATCTGCTCCTGGATTGGATGACACGCCGCTGGATACGTCCTTTTAACTTGGGTTTAATAGAGAAAGCCGATATTGCTATGACCCCCGAACAAGCGCTGGCATTTATACAGGAATATGTTGCTTGGCATACATGTCCAAGAGGTTTTCACACCAATCATACTCTTTTCTCGCCTATACGACCGGTAATAGATGCTATCGATTCGCTTGAATTTCAGCTTCGATTTGAGCTTTAGACTTTGGCATTTTTGCTCAAAGATGAACTTCTTGCTTATCTCGTAAGTCATAGAATCCACACGTTTGATTATCTGCCAACTCGGTAAAGATTCTTTTGGGAGGAAACCCGAACGCCCAACCTTCTTGTTTTATTAACCTTTGTTGACTAACTGGAAGGCCTTCACTCTCTTCAATCTCATCCTTTATAGCAGCGACAGTCTTTTGGTCGGTAAAATAAAAACATTGTGAGTCTTGCACCTGCAAGCACTAACCATTTGATCTGCTGCTTGCACGCGCCAGAGTAACAGGGTACGATTCTTTGCACACATCCTGCTCGTACTTGAAAAAGTGCATTCATCTTTTGTAGAGTCTCAAAAAAACCGAGTATGGAGATCATCTATGAATCGTATAGTTTTCGTCTTTTACCTTGGTGCATCAACGTTTGCCCTGGCCAGCGAAAAGACAACCTCGCTGGATATTGTACAACGCAAAGATACGGTTTTTCAGGGCACGGACTGCTATGATGTAGAAATATATGTAACAAATGCCAACGACCGCACCATGATAGTCAGCTACGTGAAAAGTCTAAGTACCGATACAGAAAGCTATCAAGGGAGCATCATAGCGTGCCAGGTTGAGCAATGCGTCCCCGTTAGTTGCCCAGAGCTTATGTTTACGATCTTAAAAGAGCGTTATGAAAAAGCGCAGAGCGAGATAAAAGTCAAAAAAAAACCTGCCTTCGCTTTAATAAAGAATCGCCGTAACAGGAAAAAATAAAGAAAGGAAATACTGTATGAATCGCTTCACCTACTGTTCATGTATTATCTTGCTGAGCTTCCAAGCTCCGGCAATGGCAATCGGGTTTAAAAGTTTTCTGGCATTAGCCTATGGGTTGAGCAACACGAGCAATCGGCAAAACTTTGGAGAAACAACCATCGCCCGTGCGCATAGCAACGCTGATCTCATCTATTTGCCCAAAGAATCGGTGCTCAAACATTGTCTTGAGCAAAGCCCTGAACTGCAATCGCCCGACTATCACCCTGCTATTATCGCAGCAACGGCCCATTTTTTAGCATTGCAAAAAGTGTCTCCTGCTGCCATTGAACGCGCGACGACCAATACCGTTATGAGTACACTGGGGCAACAGGCATTGGCGCACCAACAACCCTTGTCATTAGATGACTTACATAACAGTACAGCGCTCCTGGCGCCCAATGTAACGCATGCAGTCATCTCATGCCAAACAACAAAAGCCCGCTATCGCCTCCAAAAGAGCCTTGCGCGCACAAGCAGACCTGCAAAGACCGATTACTGGAGAAACTAATGTCTTGCTAATGAGCCTTTCGTATACCCCTGTGGCCATCTTACGCTTTTTCGGGTAGAGTAAGGAGCTTATTATATAGACAGCTTATTTTCCCTTTTCGGCAGGATCTCTATGAAATCTCTGGTAAAGTCGCCTATCCTCGCGACTGGTTTGGCTATGTTTTCGATGTTCTTTGGCGCGGGAAATTTAATATTTTCTCTTGTAGTAGGCAAACTTGCTTGCGATAAAAATCTATTTGGGATCACCGGCTTTTTGTTGTCTGCCGTAGGCATTCCTTTTTTAGGTCTTATAGCAATCATTCTCTTTGATGGCGATTACAAATCATTCTTCTCTCGCATAGGTAAATTTCCTGGTTTTGTTCTAATGATGGCAATACTGGGTCTGCTCGGGCCATTAGGGGTGGTGCCGCGCTGCATCATCTTATCGCATGAAACTTTAAGCGCTTACGCACCTTCTCTCACCCTACCACTTTTTAGCATCATTGCCGCAATGCTTATTTTTCTCTGCACAGTCAAAGAAAAAGAGATTATTAATCTATTGGGACGGTTTCTAAGTCCGCTGCTGTTGGCCTGCTTGGCAGCGATTATTATTAAGGGCTTGTTCTATGCGCCATCGGCTCCTACATGTACGCTCAGCAACCTGAATCTGTTTTCTTATGGCTTTATTGAAGGGTACAAAACACTCGATCTTTGTGCTGCACTCTTTTTCTCCGCCTCTATTTTAGCGATGGTGCGTAAAGCAGCTCAAACTCAAGAATCAGATGATCAGAAACAGATTGCGCTCCATGTGCTCAAGGCGAGCATTATAGGGGCTACGCTACTGACAACTGTCTATGTTGGCATGAGCTTTGTGACTGCTGGCTATAGTGCCTTATTGGCAGCAGTGCCTGATCAACAACTCTTTATCACCATTGCACGCCATATTTTGGGTGACACGTTTGGTATTATCTTATGCTGCGCCGTTATTGTAGCCTGTCTCACCACTGCTATTGCGTTGACAGCTATTAGTGCCTCTTTTGCGCAAGAAGAGTTATGTGGTAATAAGATTAGTTACACGAAAGCATTAGTGATAACGTTGCTGATCACCGTACCGATATCTATGCTGAAATTCAGTGGTATTATGGAGCTCCTGATACCCTTTTTGAAGATTACCTACCCTGCCGTTATTGCACTTGTTATTATCAATAGCCTCTATAAACTATGCGGATTTCAGTGGGTCAAGCTCCCTTTTTATGCGACGCTGTTGGCATCACTCATGTGGGAATTTAATCACCTATTTTTTGGCGCATGATGTACCGCAAGCAGCTGATCGACAACCAGATTCAGCTCCTGTTGCACGGTGGCAAACATAACTAAATCACCGGTACTGATAAATGCTTTCCATGACTGCGGAATCTTAACATCAACAGCAATTGGTATCAGCTTCAGTGCCTGTGCTACTTGGTGTAGCTGCGCAATACTTGACGTGCCTCCCGACGGCCCACCTGAATACCCAACAAAAGCAACCGGTTTATAGTTCCATTCTTTGTATAAAGAATCTAAGGCGTTTTTCAACGGCGCTGGATACCCTGCGTTATATTCAGGGCTCACGATAATATACCCGTCGGCACGTTGCACAGCATCGGACCATTTTTTAAGCACTGGATCGGTAATCGGCTCTGTACGATCGGCAGGCGCTATGATGTCGGTATAAAAAGGTAATGCATAATCACGCACAAAAAGGAGCTCTGTTTGTATATCGGTTCGCGCATCCAGCACGCGCTTCAGATTATTGACGATTTTGTCGGCGGTACCGGTCGGGCGCACACTGCCAACAATAAGTGCGACTTTCATCGGTGTTATTTCCATACTGTTCTCCCGTGATAATTCATCTGCTCGTGCTGTTGGCTCTGGATGGCAGCCCATCATTACCAGCAAGCATGACAGAATGCTGCTCTTTTTCAAAAGAGATCGCAGCGTATGGGGTGCAATTAATTGTGTAGGCTTCATACGAAAAGCTCCAACAAATAAGTTCTTACTATTACTTACCGATGATCCGTTCAAGAACAGAGTTTGCTACCAGTACAGTAACCGTTGTGCAACCGACATATAAGCACTTTTGTGGGAGCGAAGCTCGTCTCCAGGCCTGTTCTATTTTGCAGCTCAAAGTACAGTTCACGTGATTATTATCTATCGGTGTACGGAGCTCATCACTCGTTCTATCTGTTAATATACTGGGCTTATCCTGTGTGTGTATGGATGCACACATCATAAGCAAGACGAGAATCGATTTATTCATATGCCGTATCCTTATTTTGTACAACAGTTGAGTCGATTGCATGAGCATACAAGAGTGTCTCTGACCATGCAATAAGGCTTATCGTTGCTTACCGCTTACGAATTGTGCATTTCGTCGACGCACTCACTTTTTACATTCCTTTTAAAATTACGTAGATTGCGATCCCGACAGCTATCACTATTGAGAGGCAATCTATGTTTCATCTCAAAAAATCACGAGCCGCAAAGATTATTCTGTTGTGTCTCTGCTTGTCCATTGCGGAAAAAGGCTGGGTTACCAAAACACACCCTTTTGCACTTGGCGCAGTTGTCATCACGCAAGAGGCGCTCTATGCGCTGACGCTTGGCTGCTCAATGCTCTGGCGTGCGTGCACCAATTCTAACAACTCCGCAGTTGATCGCATACTGCTCGAAGAGATCGACAGGCTTACGAGTCACAATTGCCTTCCCGATACGCACTCAACGGCTTCTGCCGAACAGATAAAACCGCTGCCAATAAGACCGGTTGTGCCTGTACACGCTTCACCTGTCTCAATCAAAAAAATAGAGCGCGTTGCCGATAAAGCACGTGCTGTTGTATCACATGTCACGCAGGAGCAGGTAGTCCAAGCTACTTATGCTACGATTTCAGAAGCGGAGAAGGTTGCCTCACAAGAGTTAGTGCATCATGTCGCCGTCGATTGGCACAAACAAGTAGAATTCGCAAGCGCTGAGGCCATACGATTAGCGCAAGCAGATGCCTACAATCATATGCTTACAGAATTGCGGGCATCGAATCCAGGATATACTTCAGAAGCAGATCAATATGGTGGCGTTACCTATCGGGCGCCCAACTCACAATTTTATTGTTACCTCGGCCCGTCACGACAACAACATACCCACAGTCTTGCTAATGACTGTGCAGAGAATCGGCTACATGAGCAGATACAAATACTATGCGATCCTTATGCACGTGCAGCTGTAGCGAATGAACTCTGTGGCTTTTTAAACAATGCTCACCGTCTCATCTATGGCACGCTGCTTGAGCGCATCGCAGCATTAATCCATCTTGGTGATTTTCGCATCACATTCAGCACCTTTGGCGATCAGCTGTATGATGTGCAAAGGCAGATATATGCTCGCTATGCGCACACCGATGGCAGTGTGTGCATTGAAAGACTTTCTGACATGACCGATGCTCACACCATTATTAAAAAATATGTTACTCGCCACAAAAAAATTGCGCCATTGTTTGAACAATCCTGTGACCGCGCACGATCTTCATGTCCTTCTGCGCTTATTAAGAAAAAGAAAGTTGACCTAAACGCACTACGCAATAATCGCACCAACCAATGTTATAAAAATATGTTGGCTGCTTTTGCATCAGGCGATATGCA